>JAAYGR010000081.1 GCA_012727675.1 Bacillota bacterium | reverse complement strand
GCACTAATCCCCAGATGAACGCGGGGTTAAGCAAATTGGCATCACTGCCGAACACAACCCTTCCTGCACCTACTGTCTGAACAGCCCGGTGGATCTTATCTGCATCGGGAAAGCTGGAACAAGGGTCTAGATAAACATTCTGAAGTTCAGCTACGGCTTCCAGCCCCTGAAGCCACTTATCTCCGCCCATGTGGCCCATGATAAACTTAGTCTCTGGAAAGTCGGCAGCTACCTGCTTAAGATCACTAACCTGGTCTGGGAAACTGTGCACCAGTACTGGTAGGCGGCTTTCCGCAACTTTTTCCAGAATCTTTATTGCGCTGCGGGATGTAAGTCTGTATCTATGTATTTCTGGGTGGAGCTTTACACCTACAAACTTAGGGTGGTTCCGGTACTTCTCCAGTTCATCGAGGGATTGAGTAACGTAATGGGGATTAAGCACCACATAACCCCACATGGAATCCCTGTCTGCGATAATATCGGCAAGCTCCCTATTTCCCTCAACGAAGTCATAAGTCAGCGCTGAGACATGGGAAAGGATGATCTTTTCAATCCCACAGGCTGCCATATTCATCTCAAGATCAGAAGCACCGGCACCCCGGATTGGAAACATCCATGTTCCCACATGGCCGTGAACATCTATGATTCTCATGTCAACCACCCCAGCTGTTTGGCAATATTGCCGCCAAGAATTCGTTCTCTATCTTCTTCCCCTATGCCGGCCTTCATGAGAGGCAAGAGGGATGAGCTTACCGGATGCAGTGGCGATTTGGAGCCGTACACTATCCGGTGGGAGCCAAGTTCGCTGACCAGCACCTCATAGCCATCCGGAGAGTTAAGGAGGTGGGTCTCGAGCAGAATACTCTCACAGCTTTTCGCCACCGCAATAGCTTCCGCCAGGTTGCCGTAATAGACACCAGTGATGATAAATGTCATATCGTACCTAGAAGCCAACTCCCCCAGCTCGGTGATGACTCCATTGTTCTGATGTCCCCCTACCCGGGCAGGACAGATGGCTATAGCATTTTCTTTTTCCAGCCTTTCGAGAATGGAATAGAAAGGCTGAAATCTGTAGGGCCAATGCTGATACTCAGGGAAGAATCGAAACACCTTCACTCCTTTAGAACACAACCGGTCTACCTCTTCATCTACTCCCAACCAGCGGTGGGGGTTGATGGTGGCAGCAGGTATCAGCTCGGGATGTGCTGCACAGGCCTTCAGGGTTTCATCATTACCCTTTACGAAGTCATCGAATATACCCCGGAGAGAGCAGATTACGAGATTAGTGATCCCGTGGGATGCGGCGTTCTCCCGGACAGATGCTAGGTTAGATGTAAGTTGGCGGTGAGGCCAAAATCCAAAAAAGCTGTTACAGTCAATGATCATGGGCAAGACCTCTTTAAACGAACTTAGTTTTTTAACCCAACCAAGTATGTTCTGGTGCAACATTTCTGCAACGGTATTGTCATTTCCTGCTTAGATCGTAATTTTGGCTAAATGCTATACTTCGGGCTCGATTCGCTTTTATCGGTGTTTCAGGATAGCTTTATGGATTTCGAAGAGACTTGTGAAAACCCCATTCTTCCAAGGCGAAAATCTGCTCCAGTGCCAGGACATAGGCGCCCATCAGCGGAGCACTCCCCTTAATGTCGGATATTTCGATGCTGAGATTGCTTTGGATTTCTTCAAGGGTCCTTCCATACACCTCAGCTCGCACCGCGTCACATAACGGCTGTCCCAACCGGGAGAGTTCTCCTCCTAAAACAACCAGCTCAGGATTGAGGAGATTGACCAGGTTTGAGATAACCATGCCTATAGTGCGGCCTGTCTCGCTGATTAGTCCTTGAACTTCAGGAGAATCCGCCAAAGGCTTGGTAATTAGGTCATTTAGGGTCAGGTTGTCCCGGGTCTTGCCGCAGACTTGCAGGGTCTCATCTGGGATGACGGCCTTGGCCTTCTCTAGAATTGCTCTTAAGCCGCACACAGCTTCAAAACAGCCCCGCTGACCGCAGGTGCATAGGGGACCATCGTCCAATACGTGCACATGGCCGATCTCACCAGCAAAACCCTTTAGGCCTCCGTAAATGTCGCCTCCCGCGACAATACCGGCGCCGATACCAACCGATAGATTGATAAACACCACATGATCCCGACCCCGGGCAAGGCCGTATTCCTTTTCTGCTAAGGCGGCCGCGTTGGAGATGTTCTCGACATTAACGGGGATGCCGCCCAACCGCTCAGTCAGCATTGTGCTGAGCGGAATATTGATCCAGCCGAGGTTTGATGACCTCTCTACAACACCGGTATGGGATGATACAAGACCGGGACTGGCAACTCCGCACCAGAGGACCTTCTGGGGGCTAATCTTAAGTTCGCTGACCAGCTCCTCAAAAGACTGACCAACAGCCTCAACTACCTGTTCTGGGAGGTCGGTATTGAACTGGCAGTATCTTTCGCCAAGGATTTCTTGGTTGAGGTCAAAGATAGCTATCACGGCTTCGCCCCGCTGGATTCTAACGGCAAGGACATAGGCGGCCGTAGGATTGAGTTCCAGTAGGATCGGCCTGCGTCCACCGCTTGACTCCCCGTGACCCACTTCTTTGATCACGTTGTTTTCCAAGAGCTCCGCAACGATGACGGACACTGTAGATGGTGTCAGACCTGTCTCCCGGGCGATTTCGTACCGGGCTATGGGTCCCCGTTTTCGGATCATATCCCTGACAAGTAAGCGGTTGTTTACCTTCAAATCCTTACTGTTACTGCCTAACCACATATTATTTGCGACCTCCTACACTCAGGGGGCTGACTCTGCTGCTGTCTTTCATTTAGCTTGAGCTGGTTCAAATATGTTTGACCTGCTTTGCCTTAACTTAGCTGCCAAGCTCCCAGACTGCTAGAGTAAATGCTTGACACGGTAGAAGTACTTCTCCTCATAGGCTTTGTTTAGCCTATCGCCTTCCGGCAGGTTGGCACTGGTCCATACCGGGGGCCGAATACCTGCCTCGATCAGTTTTTCAGCTGTGCGAATCATCAAGAGATTGATGGCAAAGGCATTGCAATAAGTGGAAGTTGGCCCCATCTTTTGGTCTAGCCCTTCGACGTCCACCACAGCATCTCCTAGGGGCAGGTAGTTATCTATAAACACATCCACTAGTTCATGGAGGTTTTTCCCGCTGGGATGCCGGGCTGGAGCATCTTTAGGAACATGCTCGGCAAAGGCAGTTGAGGTAATCCCGATAGAGGTCACTCCTCTTTCCCGACAATATAAGGCACAATCGATGGTCATGGAGTTAATGCCGTATGCATTGACAATAACCAACACATCGCCTTCAGCCACGCCGTAGGATTCCAGCACTGCCTTAGCATACCCGGGAGTGCGCTCAATATAGTTGGAACGCTTAGCGCCAAACATCAGGATCGTTCCAGGATCGAGAATGGGATTTACCGGCGCAAGCCCCCCTGCCCGCCAAAGCACCTCCTCGGCTGCCAGATTGGAGTGGCCTCCCGGGCCGATGACATTGATCAGCTTGTCATCTAGAACAGCCTTGGCCAGTATGGATGCGGCTTTATCAATTGACTCCTGCTGTTCTGCCTCAATTCTTGTCAACACCGATATTATAGTCTCCAGGTACTGCTTACTGGTTTTGGACAAGACTGTATCTCCTTTCTAGACACCGGCTTTTTCCGGCGTGTTAAGCCGCCGTAACTGCAAGATATCACTCTGCAGAAAGCAGACCTGCTGCATCTCGATCTAGGTACAATATGGCTGCATCATGACGGCGGAGGATAGATGCCGGGCAGTGGGTCCCGATGTCTCCCTCGATGGTTTCCTTCACGGCCTCTGTCTTGGTCGTGCCGGGTACCATACAGTAGATGAAGCGGGCAGACATGATGGCAGGAATGGTCAAGGTCAGCGCCTGTGTGGGAACCAAATCAATGGATTCAAAACAGCCGTCATTGACCTGCTGCATGCGGCACCGCTCATCTAAAGTGACGATCTTCACCAAGAATGGATCTTCAAAATCTGCTACTGG
>JAAYGR010000080.1 GCA_012727675.1 Bacillota bacterium | reverse complement strand
AGAGCAGGGCGGGTATCAGTATCTGTTTTTGAACAATCAGCCCCTTTATGTCCTGGGGATCTTAGATCAAGCTTATAACCCCTGGGGTCTTTATACGTACACCGCGTATGATGGAAAGCCGGGTTCTATCCTTGAGGATGTCCGTATCTGCAAACAGCAGGGCTACAATCTCAATAGACTCCACATCAAGCAAAATGAGCCCCTGTGGCTTTATGCTGCCGCAGTCAACGGCCTTTTGGTTTGGGATGAAATCCCCAACTCCCTTGGCGTGCCGTCTGATGAAAGCTGGGAGAGGTGGCTTGAGCAGTATTATCTTCAGCACAAACGGGATTTCAACTGTCCGGCCATTGTTATCAGGTCGCTTTTCAATGAAGCTTGGGGTATTGATGACCTAAGGACAAATCCTGCAACACAGGCTAAGGTGCTGTCCTTTGTAAAGATGCAGCGGGAGCTGGAGCCCCACCGGTTGGTTGTAGATAATTCAGCTGCCCAAGGTTATCCCAATAGGCATATCGATACTGATATTAACGATGAGCATGTCTACCTGCGGGATTGGTGGGAATGGCGGAGGAAACTGGAGCTCATCCACCGGGAGATTTATCCCGGGTCGCCATTCAATTTCCACAGCGGGCTGAATGAGCCTAATGAAGCAGGCTCATTCCGTCAGAGCGGCCAGCCGTATATCATGAGCGAATTTACCTCCGACAGCGGCAAGACCCTTGCCCTGAGGATGTTTCCCAGGATAGCTGGATTTGTGAAGATCGACCTAACCGATTACGAATGGGAACGCAACTCGGCATACACATATGACAGGGTACTTAAGCCAGCTCAGTACTTAGATGCCGATTTTAGCCCAGTTGGTGATGAGATGGAGCACTCCTTGGATGCAGTTGTTCTAGAGACTGGACCCATCAACTATCTACGAAGGGGAGGAAAAGTGGCAGTCCCCATCTATGCTGCAGCTTTCCACCGTAAGCTTGCCCACTCTCCGGTTGTTTTGCACACCCGGGTTGTGGGAGAGCGGGCCGACGGCAGTAGAATTATTCTGGATGAGTCTGAGAGGGAACTACCTATCCGTCCCTTCTCAGTTATGAAGGCAGGAACGGTTGAAGTTACAAGGCCGGAGACTTGTGAGAAAGTTTTCGCGTTTGCCTGGTTAACCAGGGATGGCAAAGTGACTGCCCGGAACCTAGCCCATTGGGTAGGTATGTGACCTTCGGTCTCACTGGACTTCATCTACGTTATGAAACATGTATAAAGGAGAGAGATGCTGTGAGAATAGAACCAGGGCGCTGTGGAAAGAACCTCTTGGAGTTCATCCGGACAGCAGATGATTGCAATCCTTCAATCGATATTTTCCCAAACCAAAAGAGCCACCGGATCCCGGCCACAATCCTTGGGAATTTCCTGGAGCATCTGGGCTTTGCCATCTACGGTGGTGTTTGGGCACAGCTCCTTATCAACCATGTATTTCACCAGGAACATAACCTTAATGCCAATGACCTGGAAAGATTGCTAAAGGATGGGGAGCTTCTCACTGGGCTTTCCAACAGGGATCCTGAGAGTCTGCCGCCCTACTGGCTCCCAGGCCTTGTGGGTGCAACCGGGTTTGGAGCTGCCATCTTGGATGATGAGACCAAGGATGGCATTCCGCTGCCCTGGGCTGTGCTGGAGGGCAGCTTGGGCGGTGTCTATCCGGCTGCCGGGAGACTTGGACACGGTGTTAGGCTGAGTCCCGGCGGTCAAAGCGCGGGTATCCGGCAGTCGGTGTTTCTCCCAACCCACCGAGTAACAGCATATGAGGGGTTTGCCTGGGTGCGGAGGGAAGATGGGGTATCAGAAAGCGGCATGACGGAGCTCAGCGTAGGTTTCAAGCGGCGGGGTGCAGTTGAGGTACTTGCGGAAACCAAGTTGGGTTCTGTATCGCCTGAATGGTCTAAGGTTGAATTCCGCCTGGAACTTCCTACAGACAGTGTTGCCGATTTTGAGCCGGTGGATTTCTTCATAGCCGCCCAGGGAGCATCTGACATCCTCCTTGATAGAGTCGAGCTCTATCCAGAGGACCACATAGAAGGCTTCGATCCTGAAATCGTTCAGCTGACAAAAGACTGGGGAGTACCTCTCCTTAGAGGTCCGGGAGGAAATTTTGTCAGCGGCTATCACTGGCGTGATGGGGTGGGCCCCCGGGACCTGCGTCCCACTAGGCCCAATCCTGCCTGGGGAGGACTTGAGTACAACGATTTCGGCACCGATGAATTTGTTCGCTTCTGCAGGCTGGTTGGAGCAGAGCCCCACATCTGTGTCAATATTGGCACAGGCACGCCGGAGGAAGCGGCTGCCTGGGTAGAATACTGCAACGGTTCCGTTGATACCCCCATGGGCAGGCTGCGGGCGGAGAATGGGCATCCAGAGCCTTACGACATCCGCTACTGGGAAGTGGGTAACGAGATCTACGGCTGCTGGCAGATCGGTAACTGCGGCTCCCAGGAGAATGCAAGGCGGTATAAGCTCTTTGCAGAAGCCATGCGGAAGGTTGACCCAAGTATTGTGCTGATTGCCACCGGCAACCCCTTTGATTTCGTCGAACCGGATCCCCACTGGAGCTTCGCAACAGCGGATCAAAACTGGCACAGGGCACTTCTACAAGAAAGTGGCAGTAATGTTGAATATATTTCACTCCATGCTCTGCCTGAAAACACAAGGCGCATGGAGGATAAGACCGATGAGCACGCCTGGTACGGCCTGATGGCCCATCCAACCAAATGGGAAAGAGATGATCTTCCCGGGCTCTTGGGCTTGATGAGAGAATACGGAGTTGAAGAACCCAAGCTGGCCATCACCGAATGGGGCATCCTGGGTCCCAATGAGCGCAGGCCCCGGGTGGAGAACTTCGGGGAGGTAATCTATGCTGGGCTGTTCTTGAATCTAATGATGCGCAACGCTCCGTCTATACCTATAGCCAATGCCACTGCTCTGCTCCACGGCGGTTGCATTCGGAAGGCCGGTGGGAAAACCTTTGTAGATGCCCAGTACTATGCCATTCAGCTGTACAACGACACCATCTCCCATCTTGCTGTCCCCTGCCGATACCAAGGTCCGGGATATGATATTGAAGGCGGTACGGAGACGACCCCAGATGTAGATGATGTACCTTATCTGGATGCCGCGGCCTGCATTTCTGAAGATGGTTCTGAGCTGGTCATCTATCTGGTGAACCGCCATCTCGATTCCGAGATGAGGCCGGTAATCAATCTCAACGGATTTGTCCCCAATGAGAAAGCAGAGGGTGTGTGCATGGTCTCCAGTGATCCTGTAGCAGTGTCATCACCCTTGGAGCCGGAGAGGTTCAAGCCGCAAGAGTGTGATGTGACCGTCAGAGGCGATAGTCTAGAGCTAGTGCTGCCGCCGTGCTCCCTGACCAGGATTCGGCTGACTCGGTGATGGTAGGCCGACGCGGTGGGGGTTCTACGCGCTGCTGAGGACGGGTTGAAGCGCTGAAGGACCTTTGACCCTCTGACATGCCGTTGGTCGCCAAAGAGCTGCGGGATTCTCTGCAGGACATGGGCTGAAGTGGCTTGAGTGAGTTCTAGAAAAGCACTAGAAATCAAGGGAAATGGGCTGCCTTCTGGAGTTTCCGGATGGCAGTCTGTCTTTATTGACCCCAGCTGTTGTCAGCTAAGTGTTGTGTGCCCTGTATTGTGCTGTTGCGTGTTGTGCACAGTGCTGTTGTCTGCCTTGTAGGGTACTGTTGTCTGTCATATGTGGTACGCCCCGTTAGGCACATCACGTATGTTGCGTAAGGTAGGTGGCCGCACATTGGGCGGAAATGGTGGACGAATCCTGGTGCTCTGCTTGATTGGTTGCGAACAGCTGGATGAAATGACTGCAGGCACATAAGATTCGCTTTCGCCGGATTAACAAGGTAGATTTGGTCTACCGAGGAAGGAAATAGTCCGAATACACAGAATAATCACACAAAGAGACATGGGAGTGTAAGGAAGCTAGAATGTACGATTAGCTAGAAAGCAGCCGATTCCTTTAATCGAGACCATTTCTCTCCCAGAAGACGTGCTAAGAAAAGCAGGTGTCCTCAACCGAAAGGGGGTGGAAACCGCTAGCAGAGCGGAACCGCATCACCGACAGCTACTGTCTGTTAAGCATGGGTGCGTCTAGATTGCAAGGAGGGAATGTGATGAAGTATGCTGGGAGATATGCAAGTCTGCTGCTTTTGCTGCTAAGTATCTTGGTGGCGGCATCTTCGCTGGCTCTAGCCCAGATCGGCCCAGATATTCCCAGGGAAGAGACCCTCATTGTAGATATCCTTACCGGGCGGTCTCCCAACCCCCGGCGGTTCAATGCCTGGGCGCCCGGCACCACTACAGATGCCGGCATACAGCAGCTGATGCTGGATACCCTCTGGTGTGTCGAGTATGCCCAGGGTGAAATCTTGAACGTGGTTGCGGCAGCTCCTCCTATCTATAGCGACGACTATACCCAAATGACCGTTAAGCTGCGGGAGGGCTTGTATTGGAGCGATGGGGTAGCCTTTACCGCGGATGATCTGGTGTTTACCGTAGAGACCCTCAAGGCTAACCCGGGAATGAACTATCAAGCTGAGTTCGATATTTTTGTCAAGGAAGTATATAAAACCGATGACTACACCGTAGTCTTTGAGCTCAAGGAGCCCAACTCCCGTTTCCACACCTATTTCCTCAACCGGTGGGGTGCCTGCCGGATAATGCCCAAACACATTTGGGAAAATGTAGACAATCCCATGGCCTTTGATTTCTATCCCCCTGTAAGCCTCGGCCAATACGTACTCAAGGATGTTGACCCCGGAGGATACTGGTTCCTCTGGGAGAAGCGGGAGGACTGGGAGCGGACAGCAGTAGGCCAGCTCTACGGCGAGCCTAAACCTAGGTACATCCTCTTCCACTTCTACGGCCCACCGGAGCGTAAGGTCATTGCCCAATCCCGCCACGAGCTGGATATGTGCGACCTTACCATGGAGTCTCTCCAGGCATCTTGGGAAAATCCAGGTTTTCGCACTTACCGCAAGGAGTATCCCTGGATCGTCAACATCGACCCCTGCATCACTGGCATAACCTTCAACGTCTTGGTTGAGCCCTTCGACAACAAAGATGTCAGGTGGGCACTGGCCCTGGCCATGGATATTGTCGATGTGATGGCTCTATCATTTGATGGTGCCGGCGTCATGGGTGCCCTTTTGGTGCCTCCAACTCCCGTTTACCTAGATTGGTACTATGAACCAATGGAAGAGTGGCTGCGGGAGTTTACCTTGGACATTGAGGTGGATGGGGCGCCCTTTAAGCCCTATGATCCGGGAGCAGCCAAGAGACTGGCAGACTACGCCGCAGGGCGGGGCTATGATGTTCCCGATGATCCTGCCAAGCAGAGGGAGATCTTCGGCTACGGCTGGTGGAAGTACGCCCCTGAAGTAGCCGCGCAGCTTCTTGAGCGAAACGGCTTCAGCCGGGACAAAGATGGAGGTTGGCTCCTTCCCGACGGAACGCCCTGGAAGATTACTATTACCAGCCATCCCAACCCGGCCCATCCGGCCTATAAGAACAGCTTTGCCATTGCCCAGCAGTGGCGGCGCTTCGGCATTGAGGTTGAGGTGGTTACCACCGAGCAGTACAATACCCTGGCAACCTACGGCCAGTTTGATGTGTCCAGCGTCTGGCCCGCCTATGAACCTTGGGGCGGTCATCCTGACATGTACCGCACACTCAGGATGTGGGATTCTGACCTTCACCGACCAGTAGGTGAGGTCACCTACGGCCATCAGGGACGCTGGTCCCATCCCGATCTAGATGTGATCATTGATAAGCTGGAAAAGATCGGCTTTGACGATCCCGAGCTGATACCCTTGGCCATTGAGGGCCTTAAGATCACAACTGCGGAAATGCCGTCAATTGCCACCTTCGGCTATCCGGGCTTCGTCGGCTGGGATGAGACATACTGGACCAATTATCCCGGTGCGGAGAATCCCTACCAGCAGCCGTACCAGCACTGGCCCAACTTCAAGTTCATGCTGCCTTTCTTGGAGCCCACAGGCAATAAGTAGGGCAGGATTTAGGCAGCACGACATAGGCTTCAGGATGTGAGCTCTTGACGATCCGGCGCCCGGCTCCCCCTAGGCTTTCGGAGCTGGGCGCCCCAACAGCGGGAGGCGCTGCTATGCCCTTTCTGAAAAGGTATCTCTTACCCCGCATAGTCCAATACTTGGTGGTCATCTTCATCGGCGGCACCTTGGTTTTCATCATCCCCCGCCTAATGCCCGTTGACCCTGTCCAGCAGACCTTGCAGCGGATCACTATCCAGGGTGCTTTCCTTGACCCTAGGGCCATCGAGCAGATCCGGGAGACGCTGCTGGAACTCTACGGACTAAAGGGAAGTCTCATGGAGCAGTACTTCGCCCTTTGGCGCCGGCTCCTCCGGGGTGATTTTGGACCCTCATATGTTCAGTTTCCAACCCCGGTGATGACCTTGATCAAGATCTCCCTGCCGTGGACGGTGGGCCTTTTGGTGACCACCACTGTCCTATCATGGATTGTGGGAAATATCCTGGGGGGGATTGCTGCCTACTACAGCCACCGCCGGTGGGCACAGCTGATGGAGAATATAGCGATGCTCATTAGGCCGATTCCGTACTATATTATCGCCCTGGCACTGCTTCTGCTCTTGGCCTACGCAGTCCCCATTTTCCCGGTGACCGGGGGATTTTCCATCGGCCGCAGCTTCGTCTTCAGCTGGGGCTTGGTCTTGGATATTCTGAAACACGCCTTCCTGCCGGCACTGTCTTTGGCAATCGTAGGAACTGCCACTTGGTTTATGACCATGCGTCTTTTGGTTTCCAACCTCTTGGCGGAGGACTATATTGTCTATGCCCAAATCGCTGGGGTGCAGGATGGTGAGATCCTGTATAACTACGCCATTAAAAATGCCATGCTGCCCCAGGTCACAGGTTTGACGTTATCTTTAGGGCAGATCTTCGGGGGAGCTTTGATCACCGAGACGGTGTTTTCTTACCCGGGGCTTGGAACTTTGCTCTACAGCAGCATCAACAGCGGGGATTATAACCTAATGATGGGGATCACTTTGCTGTCCGTGGTGGCCATCGCCACAGGTGTTTTGATTATGGACCTTATTTATCCTTTCTTAGATCCCCGGATCCGCTATGAATAGTGCTGGAAAGAAGGTGGAAGCAGCATGTTCAAGGTAGTCAAATCCCTTTTGCAGCAGGATAAGCGCTTCTTGTTCGGATTCATAGTGATGGCCATCTTGCTTGTGGGAGGTGCCCTTGCGGCCTTCAGCCCCCACGATCCCCGGCTTTGGAGTGTTGTCCCTAGGGACCTTCCGCCCTCCAGCAAGTACTGGCTGGGGACCAATTCCATGGGCCAGGATGTTTTCTGGCAGGCACTTTGGGCTATCAGAAACTCCCTGGTAATGGCGGCAGTTGCGGTGGTAAGCTCCCGGATCATTGCCGTCGCCGCCGGCCTTCTAGCTGGTTACCGGGGAGGGTTTATTGACCGCATCTTAATGACGGTTACCGACAGTTTCGTGATTCTGCCCCTTCTTCCCATCCTAATTCTCATCACCTCAGTTTTCAAATCCCGGCTCAGTGTAGGCAGCCTCGGCATCTTGCTGGGGGTTTTCGGATGGGCCTGGGATGCTAGGGTGATTCGCTCCCAGGTGCTTAGCCTACGGGAGCGGGAGTTTACGTATACGGCGGTTCTCTCTGGAATGTCTACAGGGAAAATCATCTTCCGGGAATACATGCCTTTCATCTTTCCCTTAATTACCGCAACCGCCATGAACAACATGCTCTGGGCAATCGGCATGGAGGTTACCCTCGCGGTCTTGGGGCTGGTCAGCCTGGAGGTTCCGACCTTAGGTACCATGATTCACTGGGCAGTCAATTCGCAGGCAATGCTCCTGGGGATCTGGTGGTGGATTCTCACACCGGTGGTCTTGTGTGTCTTCATTTTCTTAGCTCTCTACCTCCTCTCCTTGAGCATCAATGAGTTTCTCGATCCCCGGATACGGGTTCAGCGCCTGCAGGAGATAAAGGGGTAAGCACAATGGATGTACTGCGAGTTGAAGGACTAAAGGCGTTTTACATAGT
>JAAYGR010000003.1 GCA_012727675.1 Bacillota bacterium | reverse complement strand
CTGGATTTAGGATGAAGGTCTTCTTAGCCCAGCGCCGGGTGAGGGAAAAGGTCGCCGCGGTCAATGCCAGCCTGCAGGAGAATATCTCTGGTGTCCGGGTGACCCAGGCCTTTACCAGGGAAGATGAGAATCTGAAGCGGTTTGGAGAGGTAAACCGGGAAAGTTACAATGCGGCCATCGATTCCATCCGCTTGTTTTCCCTATTCTGGCCTGTCATTGAGCTTATCGGGGTGGTGGGCACCATAATGGTCATCTGGTTTGGCGGTCGCTGGCTGGTCCAGGGCCAGGTGACTGTAGGAGAGATGGTGGCCTTCCTGGGATATACCTGGCAGTTTTTTGGACCTCTAAGGAATTTGGGGCAGTTTTTCCGGATGATCCAAACCGCTATGGCCGGGGCAGAGCGGGTTTTTGCCATCTTGGATACAGCGCCGGAGATTCAAGACCGGCCCGGCGCAGTGGAGCTGCCTCCAATTGAAGGTCATGTTCACTTTGATAATGTCACCTTTGCCTATGAAGGCGATGACTATGTCTTAAGGGATGTCAATCTGGAAGTTCAACCGGGTCAAACCATCGCCTTGGTCGGTCACACCGGTGCCGGCAAGACTTCCATGATCAATCTCCTCTGCCGGTTCTATGATGTGAGCGGAGGCCGGATCCTCATCGATGGGTATGATATCAGGGATGTGACTCAAAAATCCCTGCGGTCCCAGATCGGGCTGGTCTTGCAGGAGCCTTTCCTTTTCTCTGGCACTATCCGGGAAAACCTACTTTACGGCAATCCAGAAGCTGGACAAGAGGAGATGCTGAAGGTCAGCAAGGCCCTGGGGCTCCACGACATAGTGGAGCAGTTTCCAGAGGGCTACGATACCCAGGTACAGGAAAGGGGGAGCAGACTCTCCCTAGGACAGCGGCAGCTGGTATCTTTTGCTAGGGCTATAATCAATGATCCCAGGATTCTGATCCTCGATGAGGCAACTGCCAATATCGATACACAAACGGAGAAGATTATCCAAAGAGCTCTAAAGGCTATGCTGGCCGGGCGGACCTCCTTTGTTATTGCCCACCGGCTGACTACCATCCAGCAGGCAGATATGATCGTTGTTATCGATAACGGCAAAATCGTAGAGACCGGTACCCATGATGAGCTTATGGCCAAGGATGGTCCATATCGGCGCCTGTATATGATGCAGTTTCGGACCGCTCACCAGGACGCCGATGCAGTCTCCGTGAAGGCCGATAAAACAGTCTCATGAAGCCAGTGCCAAATCATTCAGTTTGTTGTGCTTGGCAAAAAAGTCAGTTCCGTGTTTGAAGGCCGTGAGGCCGTAGAGCATTGAACTCCAGTCGATAACCGATGTGTGCTCTGGGTACCAGGCAGCTTCGGCCTCGGGATCATACTGAAACCGGGAGAGACCGTAGCGGTAGGCATCGAGAAAACGCGCTCCGCAGCCGAATTTATGGGTTTCTTCACAATCAGCCGGCTCTTTGTCATATGGAATGATAGTCTGGTAAATATCGTACAGATCGTAGATGCCCCGGGGATACACCGGCAAGAACCCCGCGATGATATAGGGTGAGGCTATGTGCTCGGGGTTGTCGCTGATGGAATCGGGATGGTAATATCCCGTAGGCGTGACACCTGCCCCGTGACCCCACACAAAAGTAGGTGCTTTGTGGCATTCCAGCCAGCTGCGGCGGTCAGCAAAGGCGATGTTGGCATACAAGGTATTGTACACGGGACTGATGGTGTAATCATGGACCAGGTAATAGGGAAATTGATACACAAAAGAGGATGGTATATTACCTTCTTCGCAGATGATGCTCCGTCCCGGACCTACCAGCTGTTTAGGCATAAGGTGCAGCTGCTCGGGGCTGTAGACCTGTTGCCAAAGTTTGCTGCCGGTGGAGGTAACCCTTGCAAGATAGGCCAGGAGGGAATATTCATTGTAAGGGGCTAGGGGATCAACTCCCCGGCCTCTTTCGATCTTGAGAAAGACCTCTCCTTTGGAGGAATCGGCAATGGCCGCCTCCCAGCGCACCGAATGGTACAACTTGGCTGCCAGCCGGGCGATTTCCCGGTGGCCTTGAAAGTATTCCCTGGCAAAGAGGGCGCCGCTCACCAGGAGGGCGGTATCGATGGTGGAGTTTTCCGATTTCCAATAGCGGGCACCTGTTTCCATATCGATGAAATGGGCAAAGAAACCGGTTTGCTGGTCCTTGGCAGGATCCAGCCCCGCAAGTTCCCCCGCCATTGCCCGCAGGGTCAGAACTGCTTTTTCCGAAGCGTTTGATTCCCAGCCTTCATAGTCGGCGATGGCCAGGGCAATGAGCCCAACTCCCGTGGCGGCGATGGAGCTTGGTAGCTCATCTTGCCCCTCGGTTACGTAGGCATCCCGGTACAGGCCGGTGACAGGATGGCGCGCGTCGGCAACCAACTGATAAGCTCGCCGGTACTGATCATCAAAGAACTCCCGCACGGGCTGGGAAAGTGATGCATAGGTAGGCTTTACGTCTGCTGCTGACAGGCCGCACAGGGGCAGCCCCTCTACATTACCTTCTATTTCACATCACCTTTCTGCTGATTATCCGTCGATGGACTATTTAGCTCTGGGAAGGCTAAGTCCTGCCCAAGAAGTGCTGTCAACTGTTGGTCGCCAGGCCAGAAACCGGCAGAAGAAAAGTCTAAAGTCAAAGGATTATCACAAGAAGGTAAACAAGGAAAACTTATTCCCGGCAAGGAAATAAGAAAGAGACAGGAAGCTGAGTAGCTCGGGAGGTTAGGGTGATATGGGAGCAATGGCGGATAATCACCAGCAGGACTCAAAAGCACCAGGAAAAAGATCAGAAAGAAGCCTTCTCGCCGCGGAAAGGCGGGCCAGCATTGCCCGGATGGCGGAACAGCGGGGTTCTGTGAGGGTTTCGGAACTAAGCAGATTGTTCGATGTAACAGAAGAGACCATCCGCCGGGATCTGGAAGAGCTGGAAAACAACGGCTATCTGAAACGGACATATGGCGGTGCGGTGAGTGTCACCGGCACTGGACTGGAGCTTCCCTTTGCCCGGCGGGTAGAGACCAGGCAGAAGGAGAAAAGCATCATCGCCCGCTACGCAGTCACCCTTATTCAAGAAGGGGAAACTATCATCCTTGATGCCAGCACCACAGCCCTGTGGGTGGCTAAACACCTCATTGACCGCCGGGACTTGACGGTGGTCACCAACTCTATCCAGACGGTGATGGAGCTGGCGGGCCGGCCGGGCATTAATGTGATCTGCACCGGCGGCAATTTGCGAGATCGGATATTGGCCTTTGCCGGTCCCCTGGCAGAGCGGGCCATCAGCGGCTACTATG
>JAAYGR010000001.1 GCA_012727675.1 Bacillota bacterium | reverse complement strand
CCAGTATCAGGAGCAGAACACGAACTTGCCCACTTTTGGGAGATTCGAGGACTTGCCCACGGCCGCATGTTCTACCACGGAGACAAAGTGGCCATCGGTACCATTCTGATGACAGAGATGTACCAGCAGGTCTTGGCTCTAAAGCCTGAGAACCTAGATTGGGAGAAAGTTTATGCTGAAAGACTGCCTGTTGCCGAGTACAAAGAAATGCTCCAAAGAGATTTTGCAGAGGCATGGGAAGCCCTGTATTCACCCAACTGGGAAGATACTAAGACACAGGAACTTGCAAGGCGCACTGGCGAGCTGGTGATACCCAACTGGGATCGGATCCAAAAAGAAGTTCCCAAGTCCCTCTTGCCGATGGATGCCATACGGGAATATCTTTCGGCCCTAGGTCTATGCCAAAATCCCCAAGAGCTCGGTATAGAAGCAGAGTGGGTGGAGGCTAGTCTCCGAAGCGGCAGGGAAATGAAGCCCCACCGCTACACCATAATGGACTTGGCGGCTGAAATGGGCTGTCTCGACAGTATCAGCCGGGGAATACTGGAAAAAGCATTAGGCTAATGATCCACAGATAGTGACAGTGACTCACACAGCTCATGTAGAGAGCAGACAGTAGATCGGAGGACCGCAGTATGTCTCAATCCCCAGCATCAGCGACTAAACTCTTCTACAATGCAAAGATTATAACCATGGATCCCAGACAGCCGGTGGCAGAAGCCATGGCATTATCGGAGGATCGGATTTTGGCTGTTGGCACTGTTGAGGAGCTATCCGGTTTAGTATCCAGGGAAACCCAGCGAATAGACCTCAGCGGCCAGGTAGTTGTCCCCGGATTCCACGACAGCCATATGCACCTACTCCACTGGGGACTGGGAATGCTGGGTGTGGACCTGACGGCGATCCGCTCTGTTGATGAGATGATCCGCCTCGGGCAGGAATTCGCTCAGAGCAATCCGGATCATGAGTGGATAATAGGACGGGGCTGGAATGATGAAGACTTTGCCGCCAAGGCCCTGCCGACTAAGGAGGATCTGGATCAGATTTCACTCCACCGCCCGGTAATCTTTACTAGGGTGTGCGGCCATGTCTGTGTAGTTAATACCAAGGCACTGGAGCTGGCAGGAATTAACGCCTCAACCCCTAACCCGCCGGGAGGGGGTATCGATCGCAAGAATGATGGCGGTGAACCTACAGGTATTCTACGGGAGAACGCCATAACATTGGTTAGAAGGCTGCTTCCAGAACCAACGGTAAACGTTCTAAAGGAAGTCATTTCTGAAGCGGCCCGTGCTGCGGCCGCTCTCGGCCTGACTACAGTTCAAGCTAATGACTTAGATGGAGCTGGGACGCTGTCAATGCGGCTGGATGCATACCGAGAGTTAGCAGCTGACGGTAAGCTGCCTATACGGGTCATTCTCCAAGCTAGTATGCCAACCCCCGGTGATTTAGCCGCCTATCTAGAGGCCCGCAGGTGCTATCCCAATCTGGGATCACACCTTACCCTGGGACCCCTTAAGCTCTACGCCGACGGCTCCCTGGGAGCTAGAACTGCTGCCCTCGGCGAGCCCTATGCCGATGCACCTGACACTTCCGGAATGCCCATCTATACCCAAGCTGAGCTGGATGAGCTGGTCCGCCTAGCCGCAGATGCAGATATGCAGGTTGCCGTTCACGCCATCGGCGATAGGGCATTGGATATGGTGCTGACAAGCTATGAGCGGGCCAAGCAGTCGGTTCCCGGCTGG
>JAAYGR010000008.1 GCA_012727675.1 Bacillota bacterium | reverse complement strand
GTAGACACCCATCGGTCCCGGGCAGAGATCTATCAAGCGATGCTGTCGGTGGTTGGGATTAATGCCAAGATCCGCACTTGGCCCACTGTCAGTGCTATGCGGGATGCCTGGATGCAGGGCAAAAATAAGCCGGTAGAGGAGCAGCGGGATGCTCTGCTCACTGATTGGGGTAATGCTTCACTGGATCCATTTGATATTGTTATACCCAAGTTCCATTCCGATGCATCGGGACTGGGAAGAAGCAACTATTCGGGTTACTCTAATCCAGAGGTCGACAGACTGTTGGAGTCAACACTTACCAGCAGTTCCGACGAGGAGCGCAGGGCCGCATTCCTGAAGGCACAGGAGATTATCCATGCAGATGTGCCCATGGTCTTTGAATTTGTGGCCCATGAGATCTACGGTGTAAGGAATCGGGTTAAGAACTTCGAACCGAGTCCAGACGGCAGACTCCACCTGTGGGCTGTTGATCTTGAGTAGTGGGGATTTAGTGTCTTGGGAACGGCACCGGCCGCTCCCAAGACATTCACCGTGGAAGGGGGTTTACAGTGGATAAGATTTTACAGCGCCTGCTTCATACTATTCCCGTGCTTATCGGGATCAGCCTCATCGTTTTTTCTCTAATGCACTTAACCCCTGGTGATCCGGTGGAAATCATGTTGGGTGAAGTCGGTTATGTGAGTCAAGAAGATATCGAACTGATGCGGGCTGAGCTGGGTCTAGATCGCCCCTTGATAGAACAATACTTTAGTTTTGTGGCTGGAATTCTGCGGGGAGATTGGGGTACTTCGCTGCGGGCCCGTGTACCGGTGAAGGCGTTGATCCTGGAACGGCTGCCCGCGACCATCGAGCTGACCATTGCGGCTATCGTAGTGTCTCTTATCATCGGCATACCTGCCGGTGTCCTTTCAGCTGTTCGCAGATACTCGTGGCTGGATAAGCTCGGCACATTAGTTGCTTTAGTGGGAATCTCTATGCCCCAGTTTTGGCTGGGATTGACGCTGATATTAGTCTTCTCGGTAGGACTCCATCTCCTGCCAGGAGGAGTGCGTTTGGCCTTTGATATACCGGCTCCTCCCACCGTCACAGGGCTGCTTTTGGTCGATTCTATCCTTGCAGGAAACTGGACAGCGTTCTGGGGGACTATGAGGCACTTGGCCCTTCCGGCACTGACTTTAGGAGCGCCCATGTCGGCATTGACGATGCGGGTTACGAGATCCAGCATGCTGGAGGTAATTCGACAGGATTATGTTACCTTTGCTAGGGCAAAGGGTGTGAAAGAGATGGCAGTCGTCATCAAGCACGCCCTGCGCAATGCGTTGATTCCCATTGTGACGGTAGTGGCATTGAACATGGGCTCTCTCTTAGGGGGCAATATGATTGTTGAGCGGATCTTCAGCTGGCCTGGGTTGGGACAGCTGGTAGTTGACTCGATTCGCACCTATGACTATCCGGTGGTGCAGGTATCTGTCATGATCTATGCTCTGACCTATGTGGCAATGAACCTGATTGCAGACCTTTTGTATATGCGCTTGAACCCCAGGGTGCGGATCTAAAGAGGTGGTGACTACTTGGATAAATACCTGGCTAGGGCTGAAGAGTTTGTAATAACCGAGACACTGCAGCAAAAGCTGCTGCGGGTCCTTCGTAGAACCGTAAGTAACATTCAGGAGTTTTGGCGCTTGTACCGGAAGAATCATTTGGCTGTAATCGGCGGGGCGATAGTGCTGGCGTTTATCTTGCTAGCGATCTTTGCTCCGTGGGTTACTCCCCATGATCCGGTGACGCCCAATTTCAGGGCTATTCGCAAGCCGCCGGTCTGGATGAAAGGGGGAAGTTGGACGCATCCCCTAGGAACTGACCACCTGGGCCGTGATATATGGACGAGAATCATCTACGGTGCCCGTGTGTCGTTGTTTATCGGGTTTGTCGTTGTTGGTTTTGCCACCGTGATCGGCGTGACGCTGGGGCTGATTTCCGGGTATTACGGCGGCAAGATCGATGCTGTAATTCAGAGGGTTATCGATACGCTATTGGCTTTTCCTTATTTAATTCTGGCCACAGCTTTAGTTGGAGTGCTGGGGCCGGGGCTGCGGAACATAGTGCTGGCTTTGTTATACAAAGAATGGATCTATCCATGCCGGGTAGTCCGGAGTGAAGTGTTGGTAGCCAAGGAACAAGAATATGTTGAGGCTGCCCGCACGGTGGGGGCCGGCAACCGCCACATCATGTTTAGAGAAATTCTGCCCAATGTGTTGGCTTCAACTGTTGTTGTGTCCACACTCAGGGTTGGTTCTGTGATTCTAATGGAGGCTTCTTTGAGTTTCTTGGGCTTGGGGGTTGAACCTCCCACTCCGGCATGGGGCTCAATGGTTGCTGAAGGCCGCCGTTTCATCAATACAGAATGGTGGGTATCTACCCTGCCCGGTTTAGCTATCTTGCTTACTGTGCTGGGCATCAACCTCATGGGAGAAGGTCTGAGGGATGCCCTTGATCCTAAGTTGAGGGAGTGAGCCTATGGGTAATTGTCTGCTTGAGGTCAAAGACCTAAAAACATATTTCAATACCGATAATGGTGTTGCTAAGGCCGTTGACGGCGTCAGCTTCTCCGTGGCCCATGGGCAAGCAGTCGGCATCGTGGGAGAATCGGGATGCGGCAAGAGCGTCACTGCCCGCAGTATCATGCGGCTGGTTGATTATCCCGGCAAGATCGTCGGGGGACAGGTTCTCTTTAGGGGTGAAGACCTCTTATCCAAGAGCGAGAAGGAGATTCGCCACGTTCGGGGCAAGGAAATAGCCATGATTTTCCAAGACCCTTTAAGCACCTTGAATCCAGTTCTGACGGTGGGAGATCAGATAGTGGAGGCTATAGAGCTTCACCACGGCGGCAGCTTGCCGGCTGATTCCCCGCTGGAGAGATTGAATCCCTTTGTGCGGCGGAGAATGAGGGATGAAGCCTGGCAGCGGGCACTGCAGATGATGGAGCAAGTGGGTATTCCAGCTCCTGAGCAGCGGATGAACGAGTATCCCCACCAGTTTAGCGGTGGGATGAGGCAGAGGGTCATGATTGCCATTGCATTATCCTGCAGTCCTGCTTTATTGATAGCCGATGAACCCACAACTGCCTTAGATGTTACAGTTCAGGCTCAGATCTTGGAATTAATGAAGGAGCTTCAGCGCAAGCTGAATATGGCGGTTATTTTGATCACCCATGACTTGGGTGTGGTGGCTGAATTCTGTGATCGGGTAATTGTAATGTATGCCGGCAAAGTCGTAGAGGCTGGGCCGGTGGATAATATCTTGTTTGATCCCCAGCATCCGTATACTGCAGGTTTACTAAAGTCGATTCCTCGAATTGAGGACCGCCATCGTCCCATTCAGACCATACCCGGTATGGTGCCTGAACTTTACAACCTTCCCAGCGGCTGCCGGTTCCGCACCAGGTGTCCCATGGCTGATGTCCGGTGTGCTGAAGAAGATCCACCGCTGGTGGATGTATCGCATGACCATCAAGTAAGCTGTTTGCAGGCCATCGCGTAGGAAGGAGGGTTCAGATGCTAAGACCTCTAGTTCAAGTAAGGAATCTCAAGGTGCATTTTCCCATAAAGCAGACCCTTAAGGAACGACTGGCAGGGAAACCGCCCCGAAAGGTTTGCGCGGTAGACGGTGTAGATC
>JAAYGR010000079.1 GCA_012727675.1 Bacillota bacterium | reverse complement strand
CCTTGCGGTTTACGGATATCTTCCTCAAACCCGATATCGATAATGAGAGCCTAACCATTGACTATACCCTTACCCGCTGGGAGCCCGGTCTATCCATTGAGGTCATTGCCAGCAGCGAAGGCAATTTAGTGTGTAAGCAGGAAGTTTCGGTTCCAGACACCATCATCCGCTGGCTGGCAGCGCCGCTGTCCCGGGGAAGCTTGAGCATTTCGGTGCCGTCGCCTAAGCTGTGGTCACCGGAGTCTCCGTTCCTATACGACCTGGTACTTCGGCTAAAGTCCGGCGACATAGTCCTCGATGAGCTTAAGACTTATTTTGGCATGAGGAAGATCCACGTTGATCGGGGTCAAGTCTATCTCAACAATAAGCCGTATTACCAGCGCTTGGTCTTGGATCAGGGTTATTGGGTAGAAGGGCTTTACACTGTAACATCGGTTGACGAACTTAAGAAAGATGTAGAGCTCACCAAAGCCATGGGGTTTAACGGCGCTAGAAAGCATCAGAAGATTGAAGACCCCTATTTCTACTACTACTGCGATAAGCTGGGGCTTCTAGTTTGGTCAGAGATGCCTGCCTGCTACGAATATGATGTGGCCGGAGCTGAGGCCCTCCGCCGGGAATGGACAGAGGCAGTCATGCGGGATCGGAATCACCCCTGCATCATAGCCTGGGTGCCCATCAATGAAAGCTGGGGCGTGGACCAGCTTGCCTGGAAAGTCATGCCCGAGGCAGTATCGTACCTCATGGGATTGTACTACCAGACCAAGTCGCTGGATCCAACCCGGTTGGTTGTCAGCAACGACGGCTGGGAGCAGGCCCTAACAGATATGCTCACCATCCATGAATACACCCAGGATGCCTGTGACCTGAGGGAGCGGTATGAGGCCTTTAAGCAGAACCGCCACAAGAAGGCCTTCAGCCATGGGCGTCCAATCATTCTTCCGGAATTTGACTATGACGGCGCCCCCATTCTAGTTACCGAATTTGGCGGCGTCAAAGTAGAAGAGCAGCAGGCAGAGGGCTGGGGATACGGCCAAGCCGCTGCTAATTACGAGGAGATGCTGCAGCGGATTAAGGACCTGGTGGATGTACTCCTGGAAGAGGATGAAATCGTAGGCTATTGCTATACCCAGCTCACAGATGTCCAGCAGGAAGTCAACGGCCTCTTGGATGAGCATCACAACCCCAAAGTGGATGTGGAGCTGTATAGAGAAATCTTCCGGGGCAAGTAAGCACCTTGCTGATCAAGAAAGTCGAGAAGAAGGTTGGGGCCAGCACGCTGGCCCCCAATTCAACTCATAGCGGCTTCGAGCTGCCTAGCGACTTCGAAGGGCGGATCACTTGCAACTCTCCATTAGTTTTATCGCTATGGGAACATCGGCGGGGAGAAGGTCGTATTCTAGAAGCCTTCCAACCTCAACCCACTGATACTTATCATGGACAGTCATCGCTAAGCTTCCGCCCACTATAGTGCAATAATAAGCCAAAAGGTTGATTCTAAACGTACCGTAATCGTGGAATACTCTTTCACATAGGTCTCCGACCTCAACATCGATTCCCAATTCTTCCTTTAGCTCGCGGGCAAGACACTCTTGCTCGGTCTCGCCCTGTTCCAACTTACCGCCTGGAAACTCCCAGCCTCCTGCGAAGTTCTCGGTAGACGAGCGTCTTGCGATTAACACTTTATGCCCGTCAATAATAACACCGGCTGTGACTGTTATGGTTTGCAACGGCCTGCACTCCTTGATGGCATTAGCAACTTGTACGAGTACACCTGATGCAGTAATGACAACTGTTCAATTCTAGTCTTAGCAACTTCGTTCCTTGCCGTTGATGAAAAGACCTCCTTTCATGTATCTTTGTATTAAGCTTTGACGACTAAACACCTGTGCCTAATCGTCTTTGCTCCAGTGCCGGCTGTATTGTATACACCTTCATCTGGGATATGCTGTAGAATGAGAGTAGAGAGTCCGAATTTCTGCTGCTCGGGGGTGGGGTGAGAAGATGATCATCAGCGTAAGCCGCCGAACCGACATACCAAACTACTACTCGGAGTGGTTTCTCAACCGGACCAAAGAGGGCTTTGTCTTGGTGCGCAATCCGGTGAACTTCCGCCAGATCAGCAGAATAAGACTAGCGCCTGATGTTGTGGACGGCATAGTCTTTTGGACAAAGAACCCAGCTCCAATCATCTCTAGACTTCCTGAGCTTGACGAATATATGTATTACTTTCAATTCACATTAACGCCATACGGGAAAGACATCGAGCCCAATATACCGGAGAAAAGCCGCGTCCTGGCGGTATTCAAGAGGTTATCAGAGATGATCGGCCCAGACAGGGTTATTTGGAGGTATGATCCTATCCTGATTAATGAGAAGTATACGGTGGCTTACCATCTAGATGCCTTCGGGAGAATGG
>JAAYGR010000078.1 GCA_012727675.1 Bacillota bacterium | reverse complement strand
GGCTATAGCCCCATAACCTACTACCTGGACAGTGAACCCATCACCAGTCTCACCGGCCACCGGGGAACAACCATTGGTGCCGACGTCCTTGTGACTTTTCTGCCCAGAATAGTCATAGATTCTCTATCAGCTTCGCTGGCTGCCGCCGATCTAGAAATGGGTTCCCTGACCCTAGAGCCCATCGCCGCGATCAAAGCCGCTATCCCCCCTTCTATGCGCCGGCTCCGCCTTGCTTTAGTTGATGTTGGGGCTGGAACTTCCGATATCGCTCTGACTAGCAATGGTACAATCATCGCCTACGGCATGGTCGCCGTAGCTGGAGATGAAATTACTGAGGCCCTTTGTCAGCATTATCTTCTAGACTTTCAGCAGGGGGAGGAGCTAAAGCGTCAGTTCCAGAGAAATGAACGACTATCTGTGACCAACGTGTTGGGGCAGAAGATAACACCTCAACCCCGGGAAGTTGCCCAGGTCATGATGCCAGCTGTGAAAACATTAGCCACCGCCATCAGCGAAGAGTGCCTCCGTCTCGGCGGTTCTAGTCCGCAAGCGGTAATCTGTATCGGAGGAGGCAGCCTCACTCCCTTCTTTGCCGAGACCCTGGCCCAATATCTCAAATTGCCTAAAGACCTAGTGGCAGTGAGGGATCGACAGGCCATTGCCAATGTGGAGGGCTGCGAAGATATCCTTTCCGGGCCTGACTGCATAACTCCCATCGCCATCGGCATCAATGGAATCGCCAGTACTTCTATTTTCCTCCCGATTACAGTCAACGGCCGCAGAGTCCGAATTCTAGGTACTTCCACGCCGACTGTGAAGGAAGCCCTACTGGCCAGCGGCATCGGAATTCGGGAGTTGAGGGGCAAACCGGGAGCTGCCCTCACCCTGACAATTAATGGTGAATTGCAGGTGATCCCCGGTTCCCTTGGAAAGCCGGCGGTTGTGCGGATGAACGGAGAAGTGGTTGATCTAGATACCATCATCGAAGGCCAGGCTGACTTGACCATCGAACCCGCTGAACCAGGAGCCGATGCAGCTCCCCTTCTGCAGGACATAGTGCCTTTGCCTGCATTGACCGTTAGATTCTTTGATAGGCTGCTGACCATTCCCCCCAAGATACTCCGCAATGGAGCAGCTGCCTCACCAACCGATGGAGTTGCTGACCGAGATGTAATTGAGGTAACGCCCCGCAACCGCCTGCGGGATATAGTGGAGTGGCTGCAGGAGCAGGGTGAGACACCGGAGCATAAGGAGACTTCCATCGCCGTAACGGTAAATCAAACACCGGTGACCTTGGTGCGGAAGACAGCTTGGCAGTACACACGCCAAGGTGAGCCGGCACTACCTGAGGACATTGTCCGGGATGGGGATGTAATCACAGCGGCTCCGGCCGCTGATTTGGAAGAACCCAGCTTTATCCTGAGTGATGTTTTCAGTGCGGTAGAATTTGAAACACCAAATCTCCAATCTGGAGGCACACTCAGGATTCTCCTCAACGGCAAGGCTGCCGGGTTCACTTCACCTATCAAGGATGGAGACACCATTGAGATCACCTGGGCAAAGCTGGAGAGGTAGCTGCCCTAGACACTGCCGCTGCCTTCGTCACCTAGGTCATCTATACCTTGCTCATCGGTTTTATCGGTTCGACTGTCATCGGCCGGCGGTGGCTCGGCTCCGGCTCCGCTCTGTGCAGCGACTGTCGGCCATTCAGGTAAGATACCCCCTGCCCGAAACTCTACTTCCTCCCGGGCCTCCGTTCGCAGCGGGGGAGGCTGCGGTATACCTGAACGGAGGAGCTGCACCTCGAAATCGCACAAGCACACTGCATCCAGATAGTCATCCATTTTCCTATCCAGCCTCTTGATCACATCATCGATGATATCCCCCAAGTCCTTTGCCCGCTCAATGGCATCCTTAACATCAGACTGCTTGGCAATGGACATTCGATTGAACTCATCCGCGGCACCGATCATGATTCGATAGGAATTGACTAAAGAAGCCAAGAGGCCGGTAAGCTGCTCTACAGACTGGCGAGTCAGCTTGCATTTCCGCACGAGCCAAAAATCATATTCGAAGGCGCAGTCAGGGAAATCTCGATAATACCTCTTTTTGGCCAAGATCGCCACCTCCGCTATCCGCCCTGCTTCATGTATATGTCAACAGTTGAGCTGCTAAGAACACCATCACAGACGGGACCGTATCCTGCATCGAAGGGCAAAATGCGCAGGAATAGTGCGGCATATCATAATAATGTGTATAATGGTGGTAGCAGGAAAGGTTACTCGGATTTAGGCCTGGGAGACGTGGTTGAAGCTAGTGGGGAGAGGAGGTGAATTTGTTGGCTATCAAGTGCCCCGAATGCGGGGTATATAATATGACCGCCGCGGAAACCTGCAAGAGATGCGGTGCCGCTTTCAAAGCTAATTTAGCCACAGTAGAACCAGAAAAACCCGAAAAGAAAACAGGATTATTGGGCCGTCTTTTCGGAAAGAAATAGAAGAAATTAATGCAGGGAAGCCGGTTGGAACACCGGTTTCCCTTTTTGGATCCCCTCGATAAACCCACACCCTTCCCAGCTTGGGCAGAGAGGACTCTCATCACCTCTGTTGAATAGAGTAGACAGTACAGGAGCCACTCAAACTTCGCAGCTTTGCTTAGAAAGGAACTTCACAGAAGATGCGATTTGATCTGCATACCCATACCAATCGCTATTCCGGCTGCGCCCGTGCCACCCCTGAAGAGATGATGGAAGGCGCTGTCAAGCAGGGGCTGGACGGTGTGGTGATCACTGAACATGATATCATATGGAGTGAAGATGAAATTAGAGAGCTGCAAAGCTCCTACCCTCAGCTGACGATCTTGCGGGGTATTGAGGTTCACACCGCCAGCGGCGAAGATGTAATAGTCTTTGGGATCACCGATACCTCCCTCTTCCACAGGTACATGGATGATGCTGCGTTGAAAGAAATCATCGAGAAATACCAAGGAGCGGCTATTCTGGCTCACCCCTATCGCTACCGGGATGAAGTCTCACCCGAGGTCCTAAATCTGCCCCTCCATGCCGTTGAGATTGCCAGCAGCAATATCCGCCAGTATATGCAAGGGCTAATTGAGGACCTAATTCGAGAGTATGGGCTAAGGCCAATTGCATCCAGTGATGCCCATTGGCCGGAAAATATCGGCATATATGGGGTGGAATTTTCTCACCCGATTAACTCAGAAGCCCAGCTGGCAGCAGCCATCCGAAAGGGTGCTTTTCGTATTTTCATGAATGAAGACAGGGTAAACCAGGTGAATGACGAACTCAAGGAACAAATATCCCTGGCCCAACGCCTGCTGGACCAGGGATACTCTACCTATGAGATCAGGGACCTCTGCGGTTTTTCTCTGTCCATGCTGACCGCCCTTAAGGCTGGCAGACAGGTAAACCTCGTTTCTATTTCCTAGTTCTCAGTGTCCTAGTACTCCTAGTGCGCCTTACTGCATGCTGTCCAGAATGGTATAATTGATCACTTCTTCTACATCAACCGGTTCCCTAATAATCCCCACCTCATGCAAAAAGGCTGCGGTGTTCTCCAAGGATGCCGCTATTTCAGGAGTGAGCTGGGGTGCAAAGGTGTATTTTGCCATGATCTTCTTGACAAGTTCTGGCGGCAGTTTAGTCTCCTTTGCCACCAGTTCAACTGTCTCTTCCGGATTCTCTTTCAAATAGAGGAGGCTGCGGTCGTGGGCTTTTAGGAAGGCAGCCAGTACCTCCGGCCGCTTCTCTATGACTTCCCTTCGGGCTGTCATCACTGTTAAGCCAGGCATCAGTCCAACACCATCTCGCAAAACAGCTATCTGCCCCGCAGTCTGCAGTCTAGACAAGACAGGCTCAACTACAGCCGCCGCATCTACATGACCGGCCATCAAGGCAGTTACAGCATCGGGCACCAGCATGTTGGCCACTTGGACATCCTTAAGACTAAGACCGGTCTCTTCCAGGGCTTTACCCAGCAGATAATGGGCTTCAGTTCCTACAGGTACGCCGACAGTCCTGCCTTTCAGGTCCCGTATCGATTGCAAAGGAGAATCTGCCTTGGCAACTATGGCAAAGCCCGCTGGTGCTTGTCCGTAGGCGGCAAATACCTGGAGAGCCCGCCCGCCGGCAAAAGAAGTAATTGTAGATGTACCACCCATGACAGCGGCAATATCCAACTCACCGGCAGCCATGGCTTCTGTCATTTGATAGCCTGCTAAGAATGACTTATATTCCACCTGTACACCCAGCTCTGCCATGGACTCCTCCAAGAAGCCCATCTCCTTCATGACAATGCTCGGCACATTTAGAGGCATCGGGTTGTAAGATACCGTCAGTTTCTCCGCTGCCATCGCCTGTACGCCCATCGTCAGCATGAGGATCAACGTTAAGACCAGCACAACACTGCCTTTCCAATCCTTGCCTTGCGTCATTGAAACCCCTTCCTTTCCTTATTAGATGTAGATTATTCCAATACGGCCAACAATTCCTGCCGGTAGACATTGAAATCCAAAGCGGTACGGTCTCTAGGATAGGGCAGGTCCACCGGTATGATCCCCTTGATCCTCCCAGGACGGGGAGAAAGCACCACAATCCTCGTGGAAAGCACTATTGCCTCGTCTATATCATGGGTTACTGCCACCACAGTCAGCGAGCCCTCCTGCCAGATCTTCATCAGTTGATCCTGCATTTTCAACCGGGTAACTGCATCTAGAGCTCCTAAGGGTTCATCCAAGAGAAGAATCTCGGGAGACCCCGCCAAGGCTCTGGCCAAAGCAGCTCTTTGGGCCATGCCCCCCGACAGCTCTCTAGGATAGGCCTGGGCGAAATCTTGTAGGCCTACCAGCCGCAGCAGCTCCCATAACCTACCTTCATCTCGACCTCGGTCCGGCAGACCTAATCGGATGTTATGGGCTACAGTGGCCCAGGGAAAGAGCCTCGGCTCTTGAAAGACCAACCCCCGATCCCGGCCGGGCCCCTTAACCAGCTTCCCTCGAATTCTAATCTGACCCTCCGTCGGCTGGTTTAAGCCTGCGATCATGTGCAAGAGGGTTGTCTTCCCACAGCCGCTCTGTCCAATGATACTGACGAACTCAGCGGGGGCAACGTTTAGGCTAAGCTTCTGAAGGACTGAGAGCTGACTGCCCCCGACTATATATTCCTTGCTCACATTACTCAGCTCAATCATTGGGAAAGTGTCAGCGGAATTATTCTCTATTCTGCCAGCGGAGTACGTATCCTTCAAGGAGCTTCCACCCCCAATCAATGGCTAAACCCAGGATGCCGATGACAGCAATCCCGATAAACATCTCGTCCATCCGCACAAGGGACCGGGCAGCCATGATCATATATCCCAATCCGCTGAAGGCTGCCAGCATTTCCGCCGCCACCAGCGCCCGCCAGCTGTTGGACATCCCCAGTCGGAGACCGGCTATTAGACTAGGAGCTGAAGCCGGTAGAATCAGTTCCCACAAAATCTCCCTGGAGGAAAACTCCAAGAGCCGGGCCACTTCCCAGAAGTGGTCATCTATTTGAGTAATACCCAAAATGGTGTTCATGAAAATGGGAAAAAAGGCTGCGTATACAATCACCGCCAGCTTAGTGGCTTCGCCGATCCCCAACACCATGATCAGCACTGGGATCCAGGCCACCGGGGGCACCTGCCTCAAGAATCCCAGAATAGGCGAGACGTACTGAGCGAAGGGTGGAAAAACAGCTGCCAGGATACCTGCTGGAACTCCCAGCCCTACTGCCAGAAAGAATCCCTGGACAATCCGGAGCAAACTAGTTTTTACGTGGGCTTGCAGCTCTCCGCTGGCCAGTAGGTCTTTGAAGGTGATTATTACTTCCCAGGGGCTTGGCAGGATTCCGACACCGATTCCAGACTCCGCTGCCAACCACCAGAGTAGGACCATCAGCAGCGGGACAGCAAGCCCCCGCAGCCCATTTCTCATCCTCACATTCTCCCTCAATCCAATCCGATCCCCTTCTAGGTCGAAGAACATTGGAAGTCGTCATAGTCCTTCGCTTATTACTCATCAATCCCCTTCAGAAGAGCAAGAAGCTTATTCCTGGCAGAAAAGTGGCACATATTCTGGTTTTAAGGAAGGAATCCGAGGTTTTAAGGCGAAATGGTTCCCTGTTGTAGGTTTCCTTAGGGGGCATCAAAATGTCAGTTGATGCAGAAAAGACCATCCTCGCCCTTCCCGAAGTGGAATCGTGCCGGATTATCCACCGCGATGGTGAACTAGATCAGATCTATGTTTCGGCCAGAATCCCCTCCCAGCACCCTGGAGAGAGACTCCAGTTCATCAAATCCCTGGTACGTTCAGTAGTCGGTGCATTGGCCCTGGAACATGGATGGAATATCGACTACCGTAAAGTCAAAATAGTCGATTCTCTGGAAGCCCCTGCATCCGATAAGCAGAGGGTCCGGGAAACCCGGATCCGCATCGTTGCAGCATACATAAGGTACACTTCTGAACCTGAGGTGCGGGTAGAACTAGCCCTAAATGAATCCATCTACACGGGACAAGCTCGCTATGATGCCTCTAACCCCACGGCATCCGCAACTTCTGCCTTTCTAGACGCCTTTCACCAGATGGGCATTGGTGAAGTCATTCCCATCTTCGCCTATGAGATACCAGGCTGTCTATCCCACGGCAATCTGGTTATTACCAAAGTGCGGTACAAGTTTGGTGATCATGCAACTGACCTTCTGGGCATAGCCGAATCACATCAGGATCTGATTCTCTGTACTGTGCGTGCGTGTCTCGATGCCCTAAATAGAAAGGTGGCACTTTATTGGCTAGATAATAGTTGCCCGGCCGAACCGGACCGAATCTTAACCGAATAGAACCGAACCCATTACATGTGATGGGAGGGTTCTAACGTGAAGAAACGCATCATAGCCATTCTTTTCACTGTAGCATTAACCTTAGGTCATGCCGTGGTAGCGCTGGCCGATACGGCCCGCTTCCGCTGGCCGCGGTAAGCCGCTGAGGCATACCACCGGCCGGGCACTTTTTTGCAGAGGTGATACTGTGAAACCAGCTTACATACTCAAAGCTTACCTCTGCGCCGTCGGTTTTTTAGCTGCTACAGCGACCTACCGACTGGGGCTCAGCACTGTTAACACCTTCAATGTGGATTTGATCCTGTTCGTCATCCTGCTCCTAGCCAACAACCGGCGTTCAATTCAAACGGAGTCGGGGACTTTCTCCCTCAACTATCCCCTATTGCTGCCGATCATGGCATTCCACGGACCGCTGATGGCGGCGGTGACAGCAGCCCTAGGGGTCATCGAGTTAGATGAGTTTAAAGATCCCGTACCGGTAATTGTCCACAACCGGGGGACCATTGCTCTCAGTGCTTTACTGAGCGGCATTGTATTCCATGCTGCTAGCAACAGGTATGGTTTTACCATTGCGGTAGCCGCGTCGGCCTTGACTTACTTGGGTGTCAACAATCTTTTTTTCATGCTCGCCAAACTGGTACAGATGATCATTAGCCACACCAGGGATGGTTTTCTCAACGATCTTGTGGAAACTGCAAAGACGCTGATCCCGTCTGCCGCCATGGGAGCAGTCTTTTATTATACGTACATCTACTTTTCAGTCTATGGATTAGTCCTGTCATATCTCTTCCTGCTGGCCCTCCGGTCACATACCCTCTTCGGTCTCCTTGATACCACCTACCGCGTCGCACTGATCAAGTCCCTGCTGCGGGCCGTCTGGGCTAAAGACCCGGAATTAATGGAGCATATGGAACGGGTGGCGTTCCTAAGCGGGGAAATTGCCCGGCAGTACGGATACTCCCCCCTGAACCAGCGGGCTCTAGATGAAGCCTGTTATTTCCACGATATTGGCAAACTGGAGATCGAAGATGAGATCCTCAAGTGGCCGGGCCGCCTGACCCAGCGTCAGTTTGAGACTATCAAAACCCATCCAGAACGGGGTGCACGGTTTATCGAAGAACTCCCTATCCCGCTGCGTAACCGCAAGATCATCCGCAACATCGTCCTCTACCATCACGAACGGTGGGACGGCAAGGGATATCCCATGGGGCTGGCTGGTGAACGCATCCCTCTTGAGGCGAGAATAGTAGCGGTAGCCGACACCTGGGATGCCATGACCAGCCACCGCTGCTATAAGAAGGCGCTCAGCGTACCAGAGGCTGTTGCTGAACTAAAGCGGGTGAGGGGAACCCAGCTGGATCCCAAAGTAGTAGATGTGTTCCTCGAAATCCTCGATGATATCCTGGAAAAAGAGAGGAAGCAAACAGATGTTAAGCTCAAAGAGAAGGAGCATTACACCTATGCTTCCCACTAGCCGCAAATACCGGATCCGGTGGCTAGAACTGGTAGTCCGGAATTTTACTCCAAGACAACACCCCGCTCAGCCATGAAGGTCTCAATTTCCCGCCGAGTCGGAATCGCCGCCTGGGCCCCTAGTTTGGTGACCGACAAAGCGCCGACCGCGTTAGCAAACAGCACAGCACTGCGCAGGGAGAATCCCTCCGACAAAGCTACCGCTAGTCCCCCCGCAAAAGAATCACCGGCAGCCGTGGTGTCCTCTGCCTTTACCTTGTGTGCCGGAATATGCTCCATGCCCTGGGATGTAGCAATGATAACACCATTGCCGCCTAATTTAAGCAGCACATTCTTGGTGCCGTATTCCAACAGCTTCCCTGCAATCCGGTATGCGTCATCCAGATTATGTATCTCTTCCCCGGCCAATACTTGGGCCTCATGCTCATTGGGGGTAAGGTAGTCTACCAGCGCCAAAAGCGCTTTGTCCAACGGACGGGCTGGACCAGGATCGAGAATCACCGGCACACCCGCCCCTTTTGCCATGCGTATCACAGTCTCCACTGTTTCCATGGGGATCTCCAGCTGAAGCATGACAATCTGCGCCGTTTCCACAATCTCCCTTGCAGCCTCAATATCCGCCGGTGTCAGGCTGTTGTTGGCACCAGGGATCACTACAATGCTGTTTTCCCCACCATCATCTACAATGATAATGGCAACTCCTGTGGGTACCCCTGGAGTACTGTGGACCAATTGGGTATCAACCCCATTGTCTTGGAAATTGGCGAGATGCTGCTCTCCGAAGAGGTCATCTCCCACCCGGCCCAGCATCTTGACATTGCCGCCGGCACGGGCTACTGCAACTGCCTGATTAGCGCCTTTGCCCCCCGGTACCATGCGAAAGTCTGACCCTAGGATGGTCTCTCCACCCCTGGGCATGCGCTGGGTTTTTCCAACCAAATCTGTATTGATACTACCAACCACCACAATATGTCCCTTTTCCAAACTGCCCACTCCCCCACTCAATATATCTGCTCAGGTAAATCTCTATCTAATCAGTATCCAGCTGGTCCCATGCTGCCGTTGGTCTTGCCTGTTTCACCTGACCTGTAGGACTCCAGCCGCCGCAGGCTTAGGTCCACATACTCCTTGACAATATCATAGGCAATAAAATGTCGGCCGCTCATTGCCGCCGCCAGACATGTTGAGCCGCTGCCGCAGAAGGGGTCGAGAACCACTTCCCCAGCGAATGTGTAGAGCTGAATCAAGCGGAACGGCAGTTCTACAGGAAATGGGGCTGGATGACCAACAGCCCGGGCAGATTCCGATGGAAATTCCCAGACGCTGCGGGTATACTCCAGAAACTGGTCTCTCCCGATGGTACTGATCTTATTTCTACCTTCCCGACCAAAGGGACCTTTCGAGAAGACCAGAATATACTCATGGACATCCCTCAAGGTAGGATTGGAAGCCGACATCCAGCTCCCCCACGCAGTTGAGCTGCCGGAGCTGGCCCCTTTATTCCATATAATCTCTCCCCGCATGCGAAATCCGATTTCCAGCATATCGGTTATGATAAACGCATGGAGCGGGATATAGGGACGTCTGCCGATATTGGCCACATTTACACACGCACGCCCCCCCGGGACCAACACTCGAAAGGTCTCGGCAAAAACTTCCCTAAGCAGGTACCTGTACTCATCTAGGGACAGATCCTCATCATAATCCTTGCCTACGTTGTAGGGAGGAGATGTAACCATAAGGTGTACGCTGTTATTGGGGATTTCGCTAAGGTCCCGGCTGTCTTTGTGGAAAACCCGATCCAGCAGGTCTTCTGGGACCTCTTGGTGGCGTAAATCATCCAGTTCCACCAGCTCCAGCTGATCGTAGAGCCTACTGCTGTAGAACACCGTAGAATCATGGTTCTCACGTTTGCTGGCTCCAAAGGACCGGGTAGAAGTCCTGGTACCCATGAGATCAAGACCTCCCTCCGGGCCGAATACCTTCGGCATTGAAATCTATCTCAGCGGGACGGTCGGCCCTTATAGGATCTCACCGGATGTAGAGAATGGTAAACAAAACAGGCTGCCCCAACACCTAAGAGAAGATCCCCGACGCTGAACACATTACCGATCACTGGAAGAGGCAAAAGAAAGACATCACCCAGCCACCACAAGGGCGTACCTGGACCAATCACGCAGGAATTGTTCAGAATACCTTCTTCATACACTCCCAACGATTCCAGGTGCTGGGGGAGTGCCGGCATATAGCCACCATTGGCCCAGATGGCCGCGAGATTGCTTACCAGGCCTGCCCCCATTAGGTAAAACCCAGGATGATGACAATTTACAACTGCAAAGATAGCCAAAAGGGCATAGGAAAAAATGTGGAGTAGAGCCGTGACAGAGGGCAGCCGCTCCCTGCCGAAGGAGGAAAAAACGGCAATCTGCAGCCCGAGAGCCAGCAAGACCAATCCAGACCAGCGTAAGCGCTGAGATGATAGGCGGCGGACATCTCCACCCCGGGCAATGCCTAAGCCTAACCCAGCTGCGATAAACAACAGGAGAAACATTTTACACCACGTCCCCCGGTATCTCCCCAACTGCAGCGGCCTCTTCCTCCACGGCGATATGAACCTGTTCGCCGCAGCTTGCCATCCATTCTAGAAAAGCCTGCACAACTGCAGCATCGAATTGTGTGCCGGCACCGGCTAACAGGCGCCTAAGTGCATCCTCTTTGGATAATGCCTTTCGGTATGGACGGTCGGTGGTCATGGCATCATAGGCATCGGCCACTGCCAAGATACGGGCACCCAAAGGAATTGCATCGCCTTTAAGACCATCTGGATATCCTGAACCATCAATCCACTCGTGATGATGGCGAATCAACGGTAAGCCTTTTTGGTAATGGGCCAATCCTTCCACTATCCGGGCCCCGGTAATGGGATGCTCCCGCACCCTTTCCATCTCTTCGGCGGTAAGTTTGCCCGGCTTAAACAAGAGGTCATCTCTCCAGGTAACTTTGCCCAGATCATGAATTCTCGCACTGGCCTGCACCATCTGACAGACATCCTCAGACAGACCCATCTGGCGGCTGATGGCAGTGGCATATTCTGCCACCCTCCGGGAATGCTCGGCAGTATAAGGGTCTCGACAGTCAATAATATCAGCTAAAGTTTCCAGGACTGCCTGTGCCTGCTGCCTTACCAATACATTGTTGCGGAAAGAAACATAAATGATCACCATGGGCAGGAAAAAAAGAATAAGCGCCGGTGCATCATAGGTATAAACCAAGGCAACAAGCATGCCGATGGGATACAGAGCAATATCATGAAGCAGCATCTCCCTATTGCCCTGCAGCCATACCTCGATGGGCCGATCCCCCTGGGTAAGGGCGATTACCGTACAGGTAAGGAAGCTGTTAGCTAACAAAAAGGTAAGGCCAGAGATTAAACCCCACAGCGCATGGGTCTGGAAGGAGAAAACCCCGCCCGGCCCAAGAGAATAAACCTTGGCAGCCAAAGCAGCCGATATGGCTAACTGAGAGGTATTAAACAAAACCCGGATAGTTGGAACTCGACCGATGATATCGCTGAGGCCGGTAGCAACAGCCACCAGCAATATGGACACCTGGGGAGGAAAAAGTATAACAGCCGCAAAATCCAGAGCTGCCGCCACGGAAACCGTGCCCTCTTCCGATAGACGCACTGGAAAAAGATCAGCAAGTAGGGCACAGGCTCCCAGCACAATGGGTCCCAACCACGGTACCGGCTGAGTATCTAACAGGGCCCATGCGATGATTCCTGCTCCTACCAATATTGTTAATAAGATAAAAACCCTGGCTTTGAGCTGTGTTTCCTGAGACACTGATTTCGCTCCCAATTAGAGAGTATACCGAAGCCTAGCCGCGCAGCTGCTAGACTTCGGCAGCCGATGTTCGTTCCCATACTAACGCCATTTGTGGTGGGCGCCAGATGCGATCAAAAACGAGGCAATGACTGTTATATAGTAGAGAATTCGCCACTTCATGGGTCCTTACCTCCTTTACTTTGGTCTTCT
>JAAYGR010000077.1 GCA_012727675.1 Bacillota bacterium | reverse complement strand
TGCCAACTATGACTTGCGCCAACGATTTTCCCTCCCTCCGCCGCTAACGATAGCCCGCGCCTGCGCCTGGAGGTGAACATAAGGCATTTCATACCCATAGGTATCAATTCTCCCAGCTACAGATGCGAAGGTACGAATTTAATCCTATTATATCTGCTCTCCAATATGCATGTCAACTCTAACCGGGAGGCCACCCAAAGCTTCTGCCTCCCAAAAGGTGAAAGTGCACGGGGAAGACACTTTGCGCTGCCGGTTCCCGGCAGTTCACCACTACCCGGTATCCTTCCTCAGCTATACCCTCTTTTTCCGCTATCTCCTTGATCACCAGATGAATATGACCCATCAGCTCCCTATCTGCATCTTGTAGATCAGCAATTGTGGGAATGTGCTTCTTGGGGATCACGAGGATATGGACCGGTGCTTGGGGGTTAATGTCTCTAAAGGCCAAGACCATATCATCTTCATAGACTATATCACTGGGAATTTCCTGGGAGATGATCCGGCAGAATAAGCAGTCAGCACCCATGACATCACACCTCCTCCCCTGGAATCTATTCTATTACTCTATATCTTTGCCATTAAGCTGTTCCACCACCGTTCCCCAGATTCCTTCTTCACCTGCGCCGGTAATGGATACCGTTTCCAGGTCGCCGGGACTGCCGGTTACGCGGTAGGCCTTGACCATAACATAATTAGGCGTATGTCCCTGCCACAGGTCCCCTTGGCCGTCGATACCGGCCTCCTCCCACAAGACCTCAATCTCCCGGCCTATGAACCTCTGGTGAAAACCCCGGCTCAGTTTCTTCCCAAGCTCAATCATCTGCTGGCTCCGTTCATTCTTGACCTTAGTCGGAATTTGGTCAGGGAAGCCTGCGGCGGGAGTTCCCCGCCGGGGTGAATAGCGAAACACATGGAGGCGGCTGAAGGCCATTTCTTCCACGAACTGGAGGGCATTTTTAAACTGGGCATCGGTCTCCCCTGGAAACCCGACGATAATATCGGTGGTAATAGCCGCATCCGGTATGTTTTCCCGCACCTTCTCAACAACCCGGCGGTATTCCTCTAAAGTATACGGACGCCGCATCCGTTTAAGAACCACATCGTGGCCGGCCTGCAGGGGGATGTGAAGGTGTGGACAGGCCTTGGGATAATCCCGCAAGACGCCGATCAACTCATCATCGATCTCCGGTGCATCCACAGATCCCAACCTGATTCTCGCCAGCCCCTCAATTCCGTGAATTGCCCGAATCACCTCTGCGAGGTTAGAAGGAGGCTCTAGATCACGGCCGTAAAATCCCAAGTGGATGCCGGTCAGGACTATTTCCCGAAAACCCTGGTCTGCCAAGCGCTGGGCCTCATCGATGATGGCTTTCATGCTGCGGCTGCGGCTCGGTCCCCTGGCGTAAGGAATCTTGCAATAGCTGCAAAACTGGTTACAGCCCTCCTGGATTTTCATAGCTGCCCTGGTGCGGCCGCTGAATTCTTTAACCGGCAGCTCTTCAAATTCCCTGGCTTTGAAAATATCGTCCACCAGGATTCTCGGCCCATGGACCGCTGCTATTTCTTCAACCAAATCTACTATCTGGGCCCGATCTTGGGTGCCGATAACCAGATCAACGCCTTCAATGCCGGCCACCTCACCGGGAGCAGTCTGGGCATAGCAGCCCGTGACCACCACGATTGATTCTTCATTGCCGCGGATAGCCCGGTTAATGGCCTGCCGGGACTTCTTTTCACCGGTCCCGGTGACTGTACAGGTGTTGATCACATAGACATCTGCCCGCTGGGGAAAATCTACAATGGTATACCCCCGCTCCCGGAACAGTTCCATCAGGGACTGGGTATCGTATTGATTGAGCTTGCATCCCAAGGTATGAAAGGCCGCTGTCTTCTTGGGCATCAACTACTTCCTCCTCACTTCTCGGGCAGCATCCTGTACTAATCCGCCAGCCAGCGGCAGATGCCTACCGGCGGGGCTCTAAATAGAAGATCTCGCCCCATATGTAATCATCTCTCACATACAGCATCCCATAGGAGCCCATGGGCATCATCCGCCGATCGGTAGGCGATCCGGGGTTAAAAAGCAGTACATCACCGTGCCTTTCATTGTACGGTCTGTGACTGTGGCCAAAAACAACACAATGAACTCCCGAAAAGGACTGCAGCGCCCGAAGAGGTGTGTTGTAGCCGCCTCCATCTCCATGGATGAGGCCGATTTTGACTTTCCCCACCTCAATGACTCGGCGCCGCTTAAGTTTCAGCCGCAGCTCTCCCCTATCCATGTTGCCGGCAACGGCCTCCACCGATGCCAGGGTGGCCAGTTCTTCAATCACCGACCAATCCATAATATCCCCAGCGTGCAGGATGAGATCCACATTAGAAAAGGCATTGAAGATCTCTGCCGGAAGGAACCTAGCCCGCATGGGTATATGGGTATCTGATAGCACTCCAATGCGAAAATCGACTTTGATCTTAACTGCCTCCTTTACTTGCCAGCATTATCCCAGCTCGCCCAGCTGGTACAAAACAAGGGCTGCCGTGATGGGGCCGGCCGTCTCGGTCCTCAAAATCCTGGGTCCTAAACTTACTGCAGAAACTCCAGCAGTGGCAGCTTGCTGGACCTCTCCTTCACTAAAGCCCCCTTCAGGTCCGATAAACAGCCAAACATCCTTAATCCCACCGGCATCATCCCTGCTTAGGGCAGAGGTCAGAACTTCCCTTAGACCGATCCCGGTGCCGGCAATTTCCTCCCAAGGAATCAGCCCCAGCAGTTCATCACTGTCCTTCAAATACTCATCGATACACTCCCGCCACTGCAGGGGATAATGGACTTTAGGTATCACGGCCCGGCGGCACTGTTTAGCAGCTTCCTGGGCAATCCGCTGCCACCTTTCCACCCTCCGCTCTGCCTTGCCGGCGGTGAGCTGGACAATGGTCCGTTCGGTAATTACCGGAATAAACTCGGAAATTCCCACCTCAGTGCCCTTTTGAATGATCATGTCCATCTTGTCAGCCTTAGGCAGTCCCTGCACCAAGGTGATCTTTATCCGGGGCTCCCCAGGACTTGTTATCCGTTCCTGGATCCGGGCCGCAGCGACATCAGGCAGAACCTCCTCCAGCACCGCCTGGTACTCCATCCCCGTCCCGTCACAGATGGTCACCACATCCCCTGCCTGAAGACGGAGTACTTTAGCCAAATGGGCCAGTTCTGCTCCCTGGATGGTCACCAGCTCTCCAGCAATCTGCTCCGGTTCAACAAAAAAACGTGCCGTCATTTTCTACTCACCAAGCAAACCCACTCTGCTTCTTTATCTTCTTCCAACAGCTTAAGCCCCGCGGCCTCTAGAGCCTCCACCACTTCATCCCGCCGCTCACAAATAATCCCAGAGGTAATAAAGAGTCCTCCATCAACCAGCCGCTGGACCACTTGGGGCAGTATATCGACAATCACATCGGTGATAATATTAGCCAAAATAAGCTGGGCCTTACCCCTCAGGGCCTCAATGGTTCCAACCTGTACTGAGATCTTTCCCTCCAGCCCGTTATACATAACATTTTCCCGGGCTGCAGCAGCTGCCACCGGGTCCAAGTCACAGGCTTCAACCCTGTCAGCTCCCAGCTTGGCAGCGGCTAAGGCCAAGATACCGGAACCTGTCCCCACATCATAGACTACCCAACCGGGCTGCAGCCGCTTTTCCAACTGCACAAGGCACAGGCGGGTAGTCTCGTGTTCTCCTGTACCAAAGGCCATACCGGGATCAAGTTCCACAACTATATCTCCCGACCGGGCTTCGTATTCTTCCCATCTAGGTTTAATCACGACCCGTTCCCCTACCCGGCGGGGATGATAAAACTTCTTCCAGTTCTCAGCCCAGTCAGACTCCCGCACCAGCTCAGCAGCAACCTTTGCTGGAGCCGCATCCAGTCCCAGCTCCTTTAAATCCAAGACCCGCTCCTCAACATCTGCCAGTATCGGCGCCCGCCGGCAGTCGCCAGCCAAATACCCTATTACCTTCACAGGCGTACCCGGCAAGACAGGTTCCACCTCCGGGTACAGCTCTCCGTAGTGGTCTTTCTCGGCGGCCCGCTCCCAAATCCGGGGATCGACGATTTCAATGCCGCCGGCTCCTGCGGTCATGAGAATTCCCGCCACCGCCTCCACCGCTTCCGGACCAGTTGTGACCGTGACCTTGGTCCAACATCCATCTGTCATCATCCTTCGCCACCTTAGTTATCAATCACCGTCCTAAGCCGTCAATGGCCTCCTTCATGCGGCCGAAAAAACCCTTTTCCTGGGCGGGCCGAACCGACTCACCGAGACTTTCACCCCACTGGCGCAGGGCCTCCTTCTGCTTGGGCGTAAGATTGGTGGGGGTCTGAACCTGGACAACCACATGCTGATCACCCCGGCCGTAGCCCCGCAGCTTGACAATACCTTTGCCCTTGAGCCGGAAGGAAGTTCCCGTCTGGGTCCCCTCCGGGATCCGCAGTTTTACCTTGCCATCTAGGGTAGGAACTTCAATCTCATCACCTAGAGCTGCCTGAACAAAGCTGATGGGTATCTCACAGTAGACATCACTTCCCTGGCGCTGGAAAACCTCATGGGGCTGAACAGTGACAAAAACATAGAGATCACCGGGTGGGCCGCCCCTGATGCCTGCCTCTCCTTCGCCGGGAACCCGCAGGCGAAAGCCGTCATCAATGCCGGCGGGAACCTTGACATTGATCCGCCTAACCCGCCGCACCTGGCCGGTTCCTCCGCACCTGGTGCACTTGGTCTCTACGGTCTTACCCTCACCGGCGCATCGGGGACATGTCCTGACATTGACAAACCGTCCGAAGGCACTCTGCTGAACCTGCTGTACCTGTCCCGTCCCATTGCACTCAGGACAGGTGTGGATAGGCGTGCCGGGTTCTGCCTGATTACCATTGCAGTGGGGGCAGATTTCACTTCGGGGTACTTCTACCTCTGTCTCGATGCCGAAGGCCGCCTCCTCAAACTTGATCTGCAGAGTCACGTGAACATCGGCACCCCGCTGGGGACCCCTCTGGCGTTGACGGCCCATGCCGCCGCCGAAGAACATGTCGAAAATATCGCCAAAGCCCTCAAAGTCGCCAAACCCGCCGAAACCGCCGAAGTCTCCAAAATCCCCGAAACCTCCGAAGCCACCTGCGCCGTTTGGACCTTCAAAGGCAGCGTGTCCGAACTGATCATACTGCTGCCGCAGCTTCTCATCGCCGAGAACCCGGTAGGCTTCGCTGATTTCCTTGAATTTCTCCTCGGCATTGGGGTCCTCTTTGTTTACATCAGGGTGGTACTTGCGCGCGAGGCGGCGGTATGCTTTTTTGATCTCCGCCTCAGAGGCATTCCGATCAACCCCCAAGACCTCGTAGTAATCTCGCTTGGCCATAAGTGCACCGCCTTCTTGTGCCAGTTCAATGGTTCTTCACCAAAACTTCTGACTGTAATGTATCACAAAACTGCTGAGCAAAAAAGGAACCTGTGGCAGATGGCGGCGGCTTAAGCCGCCGCTCGAAAACTTGACACAGGTCGCAAGCTCCATATCTCAAATCCACTGGTCCCAAGCATTGCTCCAGCGGACATCCTTTCCCAAGGAGACAGGTTGTTTCTACTGGTCATCATCAACCACTTCATAGTCGGCATCTACTACCTTCTCTCCCCCGGTTCCCTGCTGCTGGGCACCATCGGCGCTGCCGGTGTTCCCAGCATCACCGGCCTGGGAGTACATTCTAGACGACACACCGTGGAGAGCTGCGCTTAGGGCCTCCATCTTATCCCTAATGGCCTGCACATCCTCACCCTGACTGGCCTGGGACAGCTCATTCTTAGCAGCTTCGATCTTGGACCTTTCATCGCTGGTAACTTTATCACCCAGATCCTTCAGTGTCCTATCTGTAGTGTAGATCAGCTGTTCTGCCTGGTTTTTAGCTTCAACCAGTTCCTTACGCTTCTTATCTTCTTCAGCATGCGTCTCAGCATCCCGGACCATCTTCTCGATCTCGCTTTGGGACAGTCCGCCAGAAGAGGTGATGGTAATCCGCTGCTCCTTGCCGGTACCCAAATCCTTGGCAGAAACATTGACAATGCCGTTTACATCAATGTCGAAGCTGACTTCAATCTGGGGAACACCCCGGGGAGCAGGAGGAATTCCAGTCAGCTGGAAACGTCCCAAAGTAATATTGTCTGCTGCCATGGGCCGTTCACCCTGGAGCACATGGATATCTACCGCTGTCTGGTTGTCTGCAGCGGTAGAAAAGATTTGCTTCTTGCTGGTGGGAATGGTGGTATTACGCTCGATCAAAACCGTCATGACGCCCCCTAAAGTCTCAATCCCCAAGGACAAGGGCGTCACATCCAGCAACACTATGTCCTTGACTTCCCCTGCCAAAACTCCAGCTTGGATTGCGGCACCCAGGGCTACACACTCATCTGGGTTAATGCCCTTGAACGGCTCTTTCCCCAACTTATTCTTGATAGCTTCCTGAACTGCCGGAATTCGGGTGGAACCGCCTACTAAAATGATCTTATCGATTTCGTGGGGCTGCAGCCCAGCATCATCCAAGGCCCGCTGTGTGGGCCCCATGGTGGCTTCCACCAGATCAGCGGTGAGCTCATTGAACTTAGCTCTGGTCAGAGTAACATCTAGATGCAAAGGCCCAGCTTCCCCAACACTGATAAATGGCAGATTGATATTGGTGCTCTGCAGACCGGATAGCTCGATCTTCGCCTTCTCGGCAGCCTCCCTCAGCCGCTGCATAGCCATGCGGTCGCTGCTCAAATCTACGCCTGTCTCTTGTCTAAACTGCTGAATTAGGTATCGAACAATCCGCTCATCAAAGTCGTCTCCGCCCAGCTTGTTGTTGCCGCTGGTGGCCAGCACCTCAAAAACTCCATCCCCTACTTCCAGGATGGACACATCGAAGGTACCGCCTCCCAAGTCAAATACCAAGAGTTTTTGATCATGGTCTTTGTCGAGTCCGTAGGCCAGGGAGGCCGCGGTGGGCTCATTGATGATCCGCAGGACTTCGAGACCGGCAATGGTCCCTGCATCCTTGGTCGCCTGTCGCTGGGCATCAGTAAAATAGGCGGGAACTGTAATTACCGCTTTGGTGACAGGCTCGCCTAAGTAGTTCTCTGCTTCCTCCTTGAGCTTGCGGAGAATCATAGCAGAAATCTGTTGAGGAGCATACACTTCACCATCGATGGTGACTCTATAATCCGTACCCATGTGGCGTTTGACTGATTGGACGGTGCGGTCCGGGTTGGTCACTGCCTGCCGTTTGGCCACCTGCCCTACTAGCCGCTCACCATCCTTGGTAAAGGCCACTACAGAAGGAGTTGTGCGGCTCCCCTCGGAGTTGGGAATAACAATCGGCTCCCCACCTTCCATGACGGCCACTACAGAGTTGGTTGTGCCGAGATCAATGCCTACAACTTTGCCCATATATATTCCTCCTCATTTGCAGCCAGCAAGCAGTCACAAGGTGTAAGCAAACCTAGTTATCTGCCTTGCCGACCTTGACAACTGCAGCTCTTAGCACCCTTTCCCGAAAAGTATATCCCTTCTGAAACTCCTGAAGGATCCGGTTTTCCATTTCCGGATCTTCGACAGTTTCCACCATTACGGCTTCATGCAGATTGGGATCAAAATCCTCCCCCAGGGCTTGAATAGGTTCCAGTCCCTCTTTGGCCAGAATGTCCAAGAACTGCCGATAGACCAGCTGTACGCCTTCCCGGATGGAAGCTTGGCTGGCTTCGCTGTCTACCGCTATAGCCCTTTCCAGGTTATCCAACACCGGCAGAAGCTCTCGGACCAGCTCCTCATTGGCTCGGATAATCCCCTCCTGCAAATCCCTACGGCTGCGCTTGCGGTAGTTGTCAAAATCAGCCTGCAGCCGTACCAACTGCTGGGTCAGTTCTTCTACCCGCTGCCGCAAGTTAACAACTTCATCCTTGATTACCTCCGGGTCCAGGAACTCGGCACCTTCGGTGTCGGGCTCCTGTCCTTCTTCGACCCCATGGTCTTCACCCAGCTCTTTTTCTACCTGCCCTTCTCCGCCCCGGCCTTCCTCTGCCTGTCTCTCCCCGCCTTCTCCTTCCCTTACCATATCCACAATCTCTTCCTGGGTATTATTCCCTGCGGCACTGGGCTCCTGGGCGCGGGATCCCTTTTCATCACTGCGGCAGGTGCAGTCATGGCAGCGGCAGCCGCTAACTTCTCGTTCTTGGTGCATCTCCTGGTTGTTTTTCATGAAAAGCGGCGCAAGAAACCCCAACGGGGCGCATGCGCCTTCTCTCCTTTCTCCCTATTGACCGATTAACCGGACAGCTTCCCTTACCTGGCTGCAAGACCGCATTTCCTAGTGACGCCGGGAGTCTGACAGCAGAGAACTGAGGCTGTGGGCTATACCCTCGACTATAGCCACTACCTTATCGTAATCCATGCGGGTGGGACCTACCACACCGATGCTCCCGACTACTTTCCCGTTGACCTCATAGGTGGCTGTTACCAGACTGCAGTCCTGAAATCCCTGATGGGTATTCTCGCTGCCGATGGTAACCTGCATCCCCGTCCGATTTAGGGCTCTGTTTAGCACCGACCAAACAGTCCGCTCATCATCCAATATATTGAGCAGTCCCCTGGCTTTCTCAATGTCTTTAAACTCTGGATGGCTCAGCAAGTGGATTGTTCCATCGATAAAGACCTGTTCTTTCTTTATATTCTTTAGTCCCTTTACCAGCAGATTCAATGCCTCGGATACCAAAGTCTCATCGGCTATCTCATCCCGCATCTCCCCCACCAGGGAGCTGCCGATATCTGCCAGCACCACACCAGACAGCCTGCGCTCAAAAAAGTGGTTGATCCTG
>JAAYGR010000076.1 GCA_012727675.1 Bacillota bacterium | reverse complement strand
GCTGGTACATCTCTGTCATCAGAATGGTACCGATGGCCACTTTGTCTCCGTGGTAGAACATGCGGCCGTGGGCAAGTCCTCGAATCTCCCAAAAGTGGGCAAGTTCGTGTTCTGCTCCTGATACTGGACGGGAATCACCGAACATGAGAATGGCGACTCCCGAGAGAATCAGACCTCCAGTTAACCGCAAGAGTGCCTCCGGATCTCCCGAACTCAGGGCAGGGACATCCTCAAGGGCCTGGGAAAGAACCTGTTCCACTATACTGGCGATGGTTGGACAATAGTATTCACCATTGATGATATGGGAAAGTCTCCAATCAGCCAATGCTATAGATTTACCCAATAGATCCCCAAACCCTGCCGCGGCCATGTCTCGGGGAGCTGTGGCTAGAACATCTGGATCAATATAAATGGCGGTAGGGTATGCTGCCGGGAGAGTTTTCTTGAAACTGCCGGTTAACAGGGCAGATACTGTAGATGCATATCCATCCATGGATGCCGCTGTACCGACACAGATAAAGGGCCGCCCGGTCTTGTGGGCCACAAAGCGAGTGATATCATTTATAGTGCCTGAACCAACGGCTACTAGGAACCCTCCATCATCGGGCACCTTCATCAGAACTTCCCCTAGACTGCGCTCATCGGGCAGGACCCAGTGGGAGGGCGTAAAGCTATGGCGGGGACGGAGAATCACCTGCTCTACAGGTATCTCCGCCCGCCGCAGTGCCGCCTCTACCTGTCTGCCGGCTGCCTCGAAGGTAGTCTCGTCGGCTACTATCACCGCGGTGCCGATTAGTCCCATCTCGGGGATATCTTGCTCCAGCCAGCTTAGGGCGTCTTTGCTCAAGCGGATTTTCTTGATGGGGACCTTATGAACTCGACCGCATTCACAGCTAAACTCTGAACCGGCTAGCTCTTCTAGTTTCCAGGTCATGAGGTGTCTCCTTTCCGAAGGAAATCGAGCAGTTGACGGTTTCTAGGGAAAAACGACTCGTAGCTTGCCATCTACGTCTCCGGCTGCGAGCTGATTGAGAGCTCCTTCCAATTCCTCAAGCTTGTATTGCTGACCAGTTATACTCGCCCATTAATCTTGCGTTTTTCCCTTTCTTAATGATCAGCACCAATACAATTTGGGACGCAATCTAGCACACTCCAATGATCATTTCTCTTCTATGATTTTCCTAGGACTCCTATTACATTTGCGAGAATTCATTCTGCGCCGATGAACAACTGCTGGATAAGCACTATCACATCCCTTTCTTGCGCTAGGTGGGCAGCCAATATACAATTAGAATGACTAAGAAGGGGACTAGTCGCAAGTAAATGAAAATACATAGAGTAAAGAGTGAAGATGATTTTACCTAGAGATTATCTCTAGCTGGACAGGGCGAAATTAAGGAAACATTAAGAATTAACCCTAATCCAGGGAGGCATCAGTGTATAGACGCAACAACAGCTTAGGATTGGAGAAAGATGGAGGCGATGACAGGGATAATAGACAGCGAGTCTACGATAGATGGCAATGGGAAATCGACTAAGAAATGAGTAGGCGGTTAGCAACAGAAGAAACATCGATATGTCTGGCGCATAAGCTTACCGTTGCTCAGCCCGATGCTGTTTCTTTCTGCTGAAGTGCTAACTAGCGCTAAGACTTAGATGTAATAGGTGTTTAGACAGCAGTTCTTGTCAAGTTACTACAGAGGAGTCTGAGATAAATGACATCGAAAGAACGTATGCTGTTGGCGATGACTAATAGGCAGCCCGATATGGTTCCAGTGGCCCCAGATATATCGAATATGATACCAGCCCGTCTAACTGGCAAACCGTTTTGGGATATTTACCTCTATGAAGACCCTCCTTTATGGAGAGCCTATATTGATGCGGTGCGTTACTTTGGCTTTGACGGATGGGTTCAGTACGCAGGCAGTATTCGGTATCTATATGTCAACGATGAAAGAGAGTATTCAACCAAGATTATCAGCCGGAGTTCGGATAGGATCGTCACCTTGACTACATGCTGGACGCCGGCCGGAGAACTGACAAAGGAAACTACCTATTATATAGGTGATCCACCAACTGTTACCAGAAAGTGGATTAAGGACCTTAAGGCAGATATGGCGAAACTCGCATATTTCTTTCCACGCAAGAGGGGTTACGATGACTCTGTTTTGAGGGAGCAGGAGCGTCTGATCGGTTCATCGGGCACAGTTGGTGCAATGATCGGACTTCCAGGTTTCCACAACCTTTTTGACTGGTTTGATGGCGGCCTAGCGGAGGTTACGTATGCCTATTATGATCACTATGACTTATTGAGGGAGTTTGTGAGTTGGCAGGAAAGGTCATTACTGGAAGAGGCAGAAATGATCATCGATGCTAAGCCCGAATTCATTATGATTGGAGCATCTGGTCTGTGGACCCTTCAATCGCCTGAAATCTTTCGGGATCTTTCGCTTCCTACCCTCAAGCGTATTACCCGTATGGCAAAAGAAGCTGGAATACCTACAATGCTTCATTCGTGCGGTAAGCAGAGGGATATGATTGACATTCTTGCCAGGGAGACTGACCTGGATTGTGTCAATCCACTTGAACCACCGCCGATGGGCGACTGTGATCTGGCTGAGCTCAAGCAAACATATGGAGATAGATTTGCCTTCTTCGGCAACATCAATACAACCGACGTAATGTTAAGAGGAACACCTGCCGATGTTGAGAAGGCTGCACGAGAGTGTATTGATGCAGCAGCTGCCGGTGGTGGGTTTATTCTATCTACCGGGGACCAGTGTGGAAGGGATACTCCTGACGAAAATATCTTCAAGTTGATTGAAGTAGCCCGCACATATGGTAAGTACTAAAACAGACCCATGAAGACGGTACTAGAGCAAGCTTCATTGACGTAAAGCATTTCTCCGGAGGGCGATAAACCATGGGACAACCGGTATTACTCGTAATTGACATCGGCGGGACCAATACCATTTGCGAAACATATGATTTAGCGGGCTCTGAGCTCTTAAGCGAGACACACAGCACGCCCCAGGTCTTTGCCGAAGGTGCAGCAGGATTTGTTCAACACGTCAAGGGTTTTGTCCAAAGTCATATGGCAAGGCATCCCCATACAACTCTAGGTGTGATCATTGT
>JAAYGR010000075.1 GCA_012727675.1 Bacillota bacterium | reverse complement strand
ATCATCGAAGCAATTGGTATAAGTGAAAACTAGTTATCCAAGCCAGAGCTGGAATCGGATGGCGGATGATCAGTCTGCAGTGCACGAAGAAGTGCGCTGGCTTCGTGCTTCCGTTGGTGGTGATATTTTCCGTTTCAGCGATGGCGCCATGCTTTGCACTTGAACAACACCAACACTGAATCCGTGTTCTTGCAGCTGCCAATACAACGCAATCCAGTGATAGCAGCAGCTGGTTGCCAACATTTGGAGATGTCGTAGTCCTCGGCGGTCTTGGTCCCCTAGGGCTATTGAAGCTGCAGCTGGTTAAGTTGAAGAATCCCAAGTTAATTATCGGCCTTGATCTAAGGGAAAAGAGGCTAAAGCTGGGTAAAGAATTGGGAGCAGATATAGTACTTAATCCGCTGGAGGATGACGTGGTACAGCGGGTGATGGAGATTACTGATGGCTACGGTTGTGATGTATATATTCATGCCACAGGGGAACCAGAAGGGGTCATCCAAGGACTGCAGATGATCCGTAAACTAGGTACCTATGTTGAGTTCAGTGTATTCACTGAACCTACAACGGTAGACTGGAGCATAATCGGTGATAGAAAAGAACTGGACATCTATGGTGCTCATCTCAGTCCATATACATATCCTTTGGCCATTGATTTATTGGTCAAAGGCTTGGTTCAGGGAGAGCCGATTATCACCCACAGCTTCCCTCTGGAACAATGGGAGGAGGCCTTTGCAATGGCCGAGGAGGGAACGGAGTCAGTCAAGGTGGTGCTGGTTCCATAGATGAGGTCTAGAACTGGATGTCGCAGCTCCATTAGGAAAAAGCATTGCTTGAGTTGGTACGAGCTGGTGAGCATGGTAGAACACATAGATATCTAAGAACAGTAGAAGGAGTTGAACTAGGCTTGAAAATCACAAGGATGCAGCTTTTTAAAGTACCGCCCAGGTGGTTATTTCTCAAGGTTGAGACCGATGAAGGTCTTTGCGGCTGGGGTGAACCGATTGTAGAAGGCCGGGCAGACACGGTGAAAGCAGCTGTAGAAGAATTGTCGGAATACCTAATCGGGAAAGACCCGATGCGTATTGAGGACCACTGGCAGGTCATGTATCGAGGCGGGTTTTACCGGGGAGGCCCGATACTAAGCAGTGCTATCTCAGGCATAGAACAGGCGCTGTGGGACATCAAAGGCAAGTATTATGGGGCTCCCGTCTATGAGCTTTTGGGCGGCAAAGCCCGGGACAAGATCCGGGTGTACAACTGGATCGGCGGAGACCGCCCCCGGGATGTAGCTGAAGCTGCCAAGGAACAGATTCAAGCTGGATTTAAGGCAGTAAAGATGAACGCTACTGAGGAAATGCACTACATAGACTCCTTTGATAAGGTCGATGCAGTTGTGGAGCGGGTTGCTGCTGTCAGGGAAGTCGGCGTCCCCGGGTTTGGGATCGGAATTGATTTCCACGGTAGGGTGACCAAAGCCATGGCCAAGGTCCTGGCCAAAGAGCTTGAACCTCTCCATCCCATGTTTATTGAAGAACCTGTTTTGCCGGAGAATAATGAGGCCCTGCGGGAGATAGCGCGGGCCACAACAATCCCTATCGCTACGGGAGAGCGGATGTACACCCGGTGGGATTT
>JAAYGR010000007.1 GCA_012727675.1 Bacillota bacterium | reverse complement strand
TTTTCCTTTCTTACCGATGGACAAAGCGTGCCGGAGTGCATTCGGGTGGCTGAGGCTGAACATCTATCAGACTTGATATTGGGGGATGCTTGAATGCATAAGGATCAGGCGGCAGCATTAAGGGTTCTGGCAAGTAAAGCTGGGCCCAAGAGACGCACCAATCGGCATTGTCGAGTGATTGTGGTGGCCAGCGGCAAGGGTGGAGTAGGCAAGACCAATATCGCTGTCAACTTGGCTCTGGCATGGGCTAAGAGGGGCCTTAGGGTAGGAATTCTCGATGCTGATATGGGTCTTGCCAATGTCGATTTGCTCCTGGGACTCAACCCCCGCTGTAATCTATCCCATGTCATAAACGGGGAACGAACCTTACAGGAGGTTTTGTTAACAGGTCCCGGGGGGTTAAAGGTGATCGCCGGCGGCTCCGGTGTTGCGGAACTGGCGGATATCGAACAGCATCAGTTGGATAGATTTATTGACAGCATAACGGAGCTCGATGAGAGCCTGGATCTTTTGCTGATCGATACTGGTGCCGGAATCTCCCGGACCGTACTCAGCTTTGCCCTGGCCAGTGATGAGGTCTTGGTGGTGGCGACTCCTGACCCCACATCTCTTACCGATGCTTATGGTTTGATCAAGGTTTTGGCTATGCGAAATCATCATGCGGTACTGCAGGTAATCGTCAACATGTGTGACGACGACCGGAGCGGCAGGGAAGTGTTTAGCCGGCTGTACAGTGTTTCCCGGAGATTCCTCTCCCGGGAACTAAGCTTTGCCGGTTATGTGCCCCGGGATCCCATGGTGCAGCGGGCAGTCCGGGAAATGCGGCCCTTTTATATTGTGTATCCCCGCTGCAAGGCGGCCCTTGCCATTGACAGGGTGGCAGATCAACTGCTGAACACCAATGAGGTCAAAGACGGGGCTAAATCCAGGGCAGCCAATGGACTAGGGGGCATCTCGGGACTGTTTCGCAGGATGCTCCGTCTCATTAGGTACTGAACTTAGGCTGCCAGCCAGCATTAAGCCAGAAGTAAGTCTAGGCAGGCTGAGGGTAATGGTTGAAAGGATGGTCCTGAAGTGGCAGTGGAGGAAAGGCAGCTAGAGACATGGTGGAACCAGCTAAAGAGAACTGGCGACGCTAAGGCCCGGGAATCCCTGGTTACGGCGTATTTGCATTTGGTTAAGTATATAGCAGGAAGGATGGCTGTCGGTCTTCCCAATACAGTGGAGTATGAAGATTTGGTCAGCTATGGGATTTTCGGTTTAATGGATGCCATCGAGAAGTACGATACTTCCCGGGGCGTGAAATTTGAATCGTATGCTGCTACCCGGATCAGGGGAGCTATTCTCGACGGCCTGCGGGCAGTTGATTGGGTACCTCGTTCAGTGCGGCTTAAGGCACGGCAGCTGTCCCAGACTATGACCCACCTGGAGGAGAAGCTGAGTAGACCCCCTACCGATGAGGAGCTCCAGAAAGCCATGGGAATCACCGCTGCCGAGTATTCCAAGCTGCTGCAGGAAGTGGCAGCAACGACTCTATTATCCTTAGATGAACCTTGGTCAGAAGGGGGACCAGACGGAGAAAAACTCCGCTTAACCGATATGGTGGCAGACACAAGCCACGAAGATCCATCTACCCTTGTAGCTAGAGACGCCCTGTTGGAAGTGCTGGCGGAAGCCATCGACGCTTTACCGGAAAGAGAGCGCCTGGTAATCACCTTGTACTACTATGAGGAGCTAACCTTGAAGGAGATCGGTAAGGTGCTGGATGTTTCTGAGTCCCGCATCTCACAGCTCCACACCAAGGCCCTCAGCCGCTTGCGGGGTAAACTATCCCGTTTGGATGTTGGCATGGTTGGGTAAAAGCTTCCCGAAGGAAGGGTGAGGAGGCTTGTCGATTAAATTCCCTGACCTGCAAGTCTTGTTCCCGCGATCCCATGACGCGTCCCGCTTGGAGCAAGCAGGGCAGAAACACCCGGAATTAGCCCAGGCCCAGTTAGGCTTCCAGGCCGGACAAGACCTTGCTGCCCGCCGCAGCCAAGTTGCTGCACCTGAGAAAAAACAGCATGGACGGATCACCGAACGGGACGATAAGGGCCGCCGGCAGCTGCCTGAGCAGCATCAAGGCAGAGCTGGGCAGGAGGAAAAGGATGAAGAGGAGAGCAAGCTTGCGGCTCGAAGGGGCCTTGGACGGAGAATCGATATTCGGATCTAGGGGTGGCAGTAATGGCTGGATTGGCACTGATACTATCTATAGCAGCCTTGGGTATTTGCATATGGTTGGTACGGGAAGTTGCCGGACTTAAGGAGCGGTGGGCTAGGCTGTACGGCCTTAGGGCTGCTATGGTGGAGACTGAAGCTTCTCTGCAGGAGTTGATGCGGGAATTGGATCACGCAGGCCAAACCCTTCTCCAGGAGCTTGACAGCCGCTTCAGCCAAGTCCAGGAAGGCGGCAATTTGAATACAAGGCAGGACTTGACTGCCCAAGTTGAGGGGAAAGAATCTGCTCCCTCCCAAGTGAACATAGAGGAGAAACGGGCAGTGGTTATAGGGCTGGCAGAGCAAGGATACACTTTAGAAGAAATAGCAAGGAATGCGAATCTTCCAAAGGGCGAAGTGCAGCTGATCCTAGATTTAGAAAGATTCAGGCAGTAAAAGTTCGAGGAAACTTTTGTTGCATAGTACCAGTGGGATATGCTATAGTTATCTTTGGTGTAATCACACACGCGTCCCGACTGTCCTTCCGGGTGCCAGTATCTGGTGGACAGGGCAGGAAGACGGTCGCGGAGGAATCTAACCTGGAGAGGAGGTGGGCTAGTGGCGATTGTATCTATGAAACAGTTGTTGGAGGCTGGTGTCCATTTTGGTCACCAAACTCGCCGCTGGAACCCAAAGATGAAGGAGTACATCTTTACAGAGCGCAATGGTATCTACATCATTGACCTGCAGAAAACCGTGCGCCTGATTGATGTGGCATACAACTTCATCAAAGAAGTCGTAGCCAACGGAGAGTCAGTACTCTTTGTGGGTACCAAGAAGCAGGCTTATGAAGCAATCCGCGAGGAAGCTCAGCGCTGCGGGATGTTCTATGTAAACGAGCGGTGGCTCGGCGGTATGCTGACCAACTTCTCCACCATCCGCAGTCGAGTTCAGCGACTCAAGCAGCTGGAGAAGATGGAAGAAGAGGGTGCCTACGAGGTCTTACCAAAGAAGGAAGTCCTGGGTCTGCGGAAAGAACACGACAAGTTGGAGCGGTTCTTGGGCGGAATTCGGGACATGAACCGGCTTCCAGGGGCTGTATTCGTTGTCGACCCCAGGAAAGAGCGGATTGCCGTAGCTGAGGCCCGGAAGCTGAGAATCCCCATCGTAGCAATAGTTGATACCAACTGCGACCCCGACGAAATCGACTATGTGATTCCGGGTAATGATGATGCGATTCGGGCTATTCGACTGCTGACCGGAATTATTGCCGATGCAGTCATCGAGGGTAAAGAAGGCCAGCAGGGCATGGAAGCAGCCTTGGCTGGAGAAGAGGCCGCGGCTGAGCTTGACGCTGAGGTCGATATCGATGAAGACCTTGATGACGAGCACTATGAAGACGAAGAGTAGAACATGAGAGAGGGGGGAGGAGAGCGGTCGGTAACAGCTTCCTCCCCTTTTTATGTAAATTTACACAGTCAAAGGAGGATTACCATGGCGGAGATCACTGCGGCTATGATCAAGGAACTCCGTGAGCGGACAGGTGCTGGCTTCATGGATTGCAAGAAAGCCTTGCAGGAAACCCAAGGCGATCTAGATAAAGCCGTTGATTACCTAAGGGAAAAGGGCCTGGCAGCCGCTGCCAAGAAGGCAGGACGGATTGCAGCTGAAGGTCTTGTAGATGCCTACATACATTTGGGTGGGCGAGTTGGAGTTCTCATCGAAGTTAACTGCGAGACTGATTTTGTCGCCAAGACCGATTCCTTCAAGCAGTTTGTCAGGGATATGGCAATGCACGTTGCTGCAGCTAAGCCCAGCTATGTTTCCCGGGATGAGGTTCCTGAAGCGGTTCTGGAGCGGGAGAAGAATATCTACCGGGCTGCAGCCCTAAATGAAGGCAAGCCTGAGAAGATCGTTGATCGGATCGTAGAAGGCCGTCTGGAGCGGTTCTTCAAAGAAGTCTGTCTACTGGAGCAGCCGTACATTAAAGATCCAGACAAGACCGTTCAAGAAGTTCTCCAGGAGCTTATCGCCCAGATCGGTGAGAACATCACAATTCGACGCTTTGCCAGATTTGAGCGGGGCGAAGGTATTGAGAAACGCACCGATAACTGGGTAGAGGAAGTTATGGCAGAACTAAATAAGTAGATTAATCAGAGAACACTTCGGTGTTCTCTTTTTCAATCCTATTCTCTAGCTTTGGGGAGGAAGATTGAGGTAGGGGGCGAATTAGTAGGAGAGATGGCGATGGCTAAACCGAAGTATAAACGGGTCGTCTTGAAGTTAAGTGGTGAGGCATTAGCAGGGGATAAAGGCTTTGGGGTTGACCTCGAAGTCGTCGATAAGATCAGCCGCTCCATCGCCGAAGTGGCGAAGATGGGAGTGGAGGTCGCCTGTGTCGTTGGGGGAGGCAATATCTGGCGAGGAGCAGCAGCAAGCCGCCAGGGGATGGACAGGGCCACCGCTGACTACATGGGGATGCTGGCAACGGTGATTAACTCCCTGGCCTTTCAGGATTCCCTGGAGCGAATGGGTGTCGAGACCAGGGTGATGACCGCCATTGAAATGCGGGAAATCGCCGAACCGTACATCCGCCGCCGGGCAATCCGCCATCTAGAAAAGAAGCGGGTGGTTATTTTTGCTTCCGGGACCGGGAATCCCTATTTTTCCACCGATACCACTGCTGCTCTTCGGGCTGCGGAAATCGAGGCCGAAGTCATTCTGATGGCCAAACGCGGTGTTGATGGGGTTTACGATGACGACCCGAATATTAATCCGGTCGCTCGCCGTTTCGAAACTCTTGATTATATAGAAGTCCTGCAGAGGGGTCTCAAGGTAATGGATTCCACGGCTACGTCTCTGTGTATGGACAATGAGATCCCCATTATTGTGTTCGACATCGTTGCTGAAGATAGTATTCGCAGAGCCGTCTGTGGGGAGAATATTGGGACAATCGTGGGAGGGAAGTAGAGTGACAAAGGAAGTGCTTCAAGACTGCGAACGGAAGATGCAAGGGGTTATCGACGCCACTAAGCAAGCCTTTGCCGCCATAAGAACCGGAAGGGCTAATCCAGCACTGCTCGATCGGATTCAAGTGGACTACTACGGCACCATGACTCCTTTGAATCAGCTGGCCACAATATCGGCACCTGAGGCACGGCTCTTACTTATCCAGCCTTGGGATAAGAACTCACTCAAGGATATCGAAAAGGCAATCTTGAAATCTGACCTGGGCCTAACACCCAGTTCCGATGGAGCGGTGATCCGGCTTGTCATTCCTCCTCTCACCGAGGAACGGCGCAAGGATCTAGTCAAAGTGGTTCGCAAGGAAGCAGAAGATAAACGTGTTGCCATCCGCAATATCCGCAGAGAGGCCAATGAAAGTCTGCGGGAGTTAGAAAAAGATGGTTCCTTATCCGAGGACGACCGGCATCGTGCTGAAGATGATGTGCAGGAGCTGACTGACAAGTATATTGATATTATTAATCAGCTTCTCGAGGCGAAAGAGAATGAAATCATGGAGGTTTAGCGAGGGCGCAAAGGGGCGATTACGTAAAGGAGTAAGAGCCGCAGAGGAGGGGTTGCCGGCTTTAGATGAGATCCTGGGGCATAGGTGGGACCGAGTCGAAGCCAGGTGGCCGGCACTCAAAGAGCAGGTAATGATCCTGCGTACCGAGCCTCCCCGGTCCCGCAGAGGGGTTATGGGTCCTTGGCGGGTGGTAGCTGTGAGGGAGGCAGAACCCGGCGGCTCCAGGCAGGTTGTTTTAGCCCGTGAGTGTTGGTAATCGCCCTGCATGTTCTTGCATTCCATGATGATTTACAGGGACAGATAACCCCCTCAATGGATGGAGGGGGTGCTTTTTTAAGTATTGTATAAGGGAAAGGGTAGACTTGCTTTGTGGAGAAACTTCGCAGTGTCCCAGCTAGCATCTAAAGTCCATAAGAAGAAAAGCCGGCAGGATGAAGGTGCTGTAGCCAAACTCTCCCGCGAGCGTATGCCCAAGCACGTAGGTGTGATTATGGACGGCAACGGCCGGTGGGCAGAGGCCCGAGGGCTGCCCCGCACCGAAGGTCACCGTCAAGGTGTTCATACCTTGCGGGAAATAGTCAGGACCTGCGGAGAATTGGGCATCCCGGTGCTGACAGCTTACTGTTTTTCCACTGAGAACTGGCACCGTCCCAAGGAAGAAGTCAACTTCCTTATGGAGCTCATCCTGGAAGTGCTGGAGACAGAGCTGGGCAGCCTCAAAGACGAGGGAGTGCGAATCGTTCCCATCGGCAGACTCACGGATCTGCCTAGAATAGTGAGAACTCAGGTGGAAAAGGCGGCGGACCTGACCGCGGCCAATCAAGATTTGAAGCTGAATCTGGCTATCAGCT
>JAAYGR010000002.1 GCA_012727675.1 Bacillota bacterium | reverse complement strand
GTACACTGATCATACCTTTCATCTCCCAGCCAGCTCATGAAAAATCCACGAGTGGCCTTTGCAAGCTCCTCGTGGATAGAATTTTCTCCTTCCCCTAAGTACCCTTCCACTACTGGTTCTCGCAAGCTATGTTTCCTACGGTGCAGGAAGTCTTGCATGCAGACTGGCACGCTGCCTGACATTTACCGCAACCGCCTGTCTGCAAACTCGCCTGCAAATTGTATCTACTGAGCGTTCTTACCCGAGTTCGAGTCTTTTTATCTTTCATCACAGCGGCTAGATCCCAATTGTATCCTGGGTGTATCCTTGGGATCTCAGCCATCCCTCCTTCTTTTGATTTGGTGGTCTATTAGTTCACCCATCATTTGTTATGGACCAAATGACATGCCACATAATGACCGCCTCCTACATCCACAAAGGCGGGTTCTTCATGCCTGCAGATCTCCTCTGCTACAGGACAGCGGGTATGGAACCTGCACCCCGATGGCGGATTAATGGGCGACGGAACATCTCCCTCCAGCAGAGTCCTTTCCCGAACCAGAGTCGGATCCGGAATCGGAATGGCAGACAGCAGAGCCTTGGTATACGGATGCAGGGGATTCTCGTACAATGAATCCTTGTCGGTCAGCTCAACGATCTTCCCCAAATACATTACTGCCACTCGATCCGATATATGCTTAACAACACTCAAGTCATGGGCGATAAACAGATAAGTCAGCCCATACTCCTCCTGTAGGTCCTGCAGGAGGTTTATAACCTGGGCCTGAATAGACACGTCCAATGCCGAAACCGGCTCATCACAGATAATGAGCTTGGGGTTTACAGCCAAAGCCCTGGCGACTCCGATGCGCTGCCGCTGTCCACCGCTGAACTCATGGGGGTAACGGCGGGCATGGTAGCTGGACAGACCAACTACCTCCAAGAGTTCCCTAACCCTCTTCTCCTTCTCCCGTCCCGTGGCAATACCGTGGATCCGCAAAGGCTCACCGATGATATCGCCTACGGTCATCCTCGGATTGAGGGAAGCATAAGGGTCCTGGAAAATGATCTGCATGTCCTTCCTAAGCTCCCGCATTTCATCTCGGCTTAGGTTTAGCACATTCTGCCCTTCAAACCAGACTTCTCCCGAGGTAGCCTCGATCAACCGCAGAATCAATCGGCCGGTAGTGGACTTGCCGCATCCAGACTCTCCCACCAGACCTAAGGTCTCCCCCCGGTTGATTGTAAAACTTATCCCATCTACCGCCTTAACGCTACCGATCTGTTTAGACACAAGCCAGCCCTTGTAAATGGGAAAATGCTTCACCAGTTCCTTTACTTCCAACAGAGGCGCAGCACCCATCTTATCCTACCTCCTTCAACCGCCGAAACTCGGTGTACTTCCAACATGCCACTAGATGACCTGGCGCATGTTCCATGAGTTCCGGTTCCTCCACCTTACAGATGTCCCGGGCTTCTTTGCACCGGGGATGGAACCGGCAGCCCTTGGGCATAAAGGCAGGATGAGGTACCACACCTTCAATTACCTGTAACCTGTCCTGCTGCTCTGTCAATTTGGGAATAGATCCCAAAAGCCCCACGGTATAAGGATGCAGTGGATTGCCGAACAGCAACTTTACATCCGCCTTCTCCACAATCTTGCCAGCATACATAACTACGACTCTCTCTGCCAGCTCGGCGACAACACCCAAATCGTGGGTGATCAACATGATGGCGGTGCCAAATTCATCTCTCAGCTTCCGCATCAGATCTAGAATCTGGGCTTGAATGGTAACATCCAAAGCCGTCGTCGGTTCATCGGCGATCAGGAGCTTCGGATTACAGGAAAGAGCCATGGCAATCATAACCCGCTGACGCATACCGCCAGAAAGCTGATGGGGATATTCATCAACACGCCTTTCCGGGGAAGGAATTCCCACAAGCCGCAGCATCTCAATGGCCCTCTCCCGGGCCTCAGCCTTATTTAGGCGCTGATGCAGAATGATCGCTTCCATAATCTGATCGCCAATGGTGAACACGGGGTTCAATGATGTCATCGGTTCCTGGAAGATCATAGAAATGTCATTACCGCGGATATTACGCATCTCCGCTTCAGTCTTTTCCAGCAAATTGGAACCCTCAAATAGGATCTCACCTTCAACTATCTTACCAGGGGGATCCGGGATCAATCTCATAATAGATAATGAGGTAACACTCTTGCCGCAGCCGGATTCTCCCACGATACCTAAGGTCTCACCTTTATTGAGTACAAAATCCACTCCGTCGACGGCGGGAACTACACCGTCTTCGGTGTAGAAGTATGTCTTCAAGCCGCGAACTTCAAGCAGTTTCTCTGCCACCGGTCCTCGCCTCCTCCATTACCACCAGCAGGTAACACTTCACAAACCGAAACAGGCCCATAAATATCAATGTCAATCGCTATCCTTTACAATTCAATACGAATTCCCATATCCCTCTCACTGTTCCCAGAAATCCCGGGGTACCTTTTCACCCTCGCTCCAATCTCCCCGGAATTTCCCCGGACCGATAGGGAGTCTTACTTGTTAAGTCTTGGGTCTAATGCATCCCGCAGGCCATCTCCAAGGAGATTAAAACCGAGCACTGTAAGGGAAATGGCTATCCCTGGAAAGACAGACCACCACCACTGACCGGACAGCAGATATTCTCGACCTTGATTAATCATGTATCCCCAGCTGGGCGTTGGGGGCTGGGTACCAAACCCCAAGAAGGTCAGCGAAGCTTCAGTCATGATCATAGACCCCATGCCTAGGGTGACCTGTACAATTACGGGAGCAATGACATTGGGCAAGATATGCCGGAAAATTATCTCAAAGTCGCTCGCCCCCACTGCCCGGGCAGCCTCAACAAATTCGGTCTCCTTGATAGAGAGCACCTGTCCCCGGACAACTCGAGCAATGGATGGCCAGCTAACAAAACCAATGGCGATGTAGACCAAAGCCAGACTTGCCGGCCGAAAGGCGACGATGGAAAGCACAAACAACAGGAACGGGAATGCATAAATGACGTTGGTCAGCCAGCTGATAAAATCGTCTACCTTGCCTCCATAGTAACCAGCAACAGCACCCAAAGTAACACCGATCACCAAAGACACAACACTAGCTGCTACGGCGATGGTCAAAGAAATTCTGGTCCCGTATATGACCCGGCTAAGAATGTCACGGCCGTATAGGTCTGTACCAAACCAGTGCTCCTTGTTAGGCGCTGCCAATTTTGCCGCTCTGCCCTTGGTCCATATCAACTGCTCAATAGGGTCATAGGGTGCGATATAGGGAGCAAAAATAGCCAAAACGGTCATAAAAACAATTATAAACAAACCCAGCATAGCCAGCCGATTCTTTCTCAGGCGCCGCCAACCGTCAGCCCACAGGCTGCGTCCCTTGGGCTCCTTCTCCGCATTGTGCTGCTTCGCTACTGCTGAGCTAAGTGCCATCTCTTGCTTGCTCAAAGTAATCCCTCCAATGTCTACAAGTTGCTAAACACCATGGGCTAGCTCAATCATAGCGAATGCGGGGGTCAAACAGGGCATATGACAAATCGACCAGTAGGTTGGAAATAATAAACAGCCCTGCAAGGAACAAAACTTCACCCCTGATAATTGGAAAGTCCCGATAAGTCAAGGCCTCGACAAACAAGCGGCCAACACCCGGCCATTGGAATACTTGCTCGATCAAAACCACACCACTGAGCAGGCTAGCCATCTGCACTCCCACTATAGTAACTACAGGAATCATGGCGTTTTTTAAAGCATGCTTCAGCACAACAGTTCTTGCTCCCAGTCCCTTGGCCCAAGCAGTCCGAATATAGTCCTGACGGATTACCTCCAGCATACTGGAGCGGGTCATGCGGGCAATTAAGGCTGCTGGCCTAATCCCCAAGGTCAGTGCCGGTAGAATCAAATAAACAAACTCGCCGTTACCGGTGCCGGTGCCGGGAATCCACCGCAAGGTTACACAAAATAGGTAGATAAACAGCAAACCTATCCAAAAGGAAGGAGCTGAAATACCCACCAAGGCTAATAACATACTGGAGTAGTCTAGGATTGAATACTGCTTAACAGCGGATATGATGCCAGATGTCATCCCCAGCACAATGGCTATGACCATTCCTGCCACAGCCAGCTTAAGGGTTGCCGGGAATCGACCCAAAATGGCTTCATTTACATCCATATTATTCCGGTAAGACCTTCCCAGATTGAAAGTCACCGCCGACTTAAAGAAGTTCCACATCTGAATGTGTAGCGGATCATCTAGACCCATCTCTTTCCTAATTCTTGCTATGGTCTCAGGGTTTCCAGCCTGACCGGCCATGATCCTGGCGGGATCCCCTGGCACCATTGTAGTCAAAATAAAGACGACTACTATAACTCCTACAAAAACAGGGATAGCGCCTACTAGTCGGCGTACAACGTAGCGTCCCATATTCTCACTCCCCATCCACTCAAAACCAAAGCATCAGATTCACACATAAGGCGACTTGGCAACGGTTCGCCACCATCAGCCAAGCCGCCCAGCTATGCATTACATTGCTTTCATCAGGAGGTTACTGATCGAGCCATACCTTGGTGAACTTGTTGGTGTACTGACCAAAGGCAGGCAGCTCATAACCCTTGACAAAGTCCTTAACCAAGCTGTGATCTACATAGTGATAGATAAACAGCCATGGAGCTTCCTCGACAACGATCTTCTCTGCCAGCTGGTAGAGATGACGCCGTACCTCGGTGTCACCCTCTAGCCGGGCACCTTCTGTCAGGGCATCGAAATCAGGATTATTGAACCTGGAGTAGTTGCCCTGTGGTCCAATGTTGTCGGAGTGAAGCAGTACATACAGGAAGTTGTCGGGGTCCGGATAGTCTACTACCCAACCCATGCGGAAGAAGGGAACCTCACCGCGCTCAACAGTGTCCAGATGTACTCCCCAGTCAACGTTCCGTAGATTCAGCTTGACACCGATCATGGCAAACTGGGCCTGCAGCGCCTCTGCCAACCGCTTGTGACCTAGGTTGGTGTTATACTGGAGAGTAACTTCTAGCCCGTTAGGATAGCCGGCCTCAGCCAGAAGCTGTTTGGCCTTCTCAGGATTGAAGTCATATCCCTCGAGGTCCGGATTGTAGCCGAACATTCCTGGAGGCAGTACTCCCTTAGCCGGACTGGCTCGGCCTTCCAGCACGATGTCAATCAAGGTCTCACGGTCGATGGCATAGTTGAATGCCTGGCGTACCCGCTTGTCAGTGAAGGGCTCCAGTTCTACGTTAAAGCCATAGTAATAGGTACCCATCTGGGGACGCTCGAAGAACTGGCCAACAGCACCGCTCTTAGCCTCTTCATAGTATGGAGTATCCACATAGCTCTGGAAAATGTTACCCAGCTTGTACTCGGTGTACTCGATGGTGTAGTCTACGATAATGCGGAACTCAATACCATCCAGATAAGGCAGCTGGTTGCCGTATTCATCCTTCATCCAGTAGTTCTCGTTGCGGGACAGAACGATCTTCTCATCCTGCAGCCACTGCTCAAACTTGAAGGGGCCGGTTCCCACTGGATGGAAGTTGAAGTCTGCAGTGCCCCACTTCTCAATGTCTTCCTTGGGAAGAACCACAAAGGTATTGTAGGTCAATACCTGAATGAAGGGAGCAAAGGGATATGAAGTCTCAATCTGCAAGGTGTAGTCGTCCAGGGCGGTAACACCGGCTAGACGATCAGCTTTTCCAGCAACGTAATCATCATAGCCCTTGATCATGTCAACAAAGTATGCCCTGGGAGAATTGGTCTCTGGGCTGCAGATGTAGTTGAATGACCATACCCAGTCATGGGCTGTAACTTCCCGTCCGCCGTTGGCTGTGGGAGTGCCTCCCTCGGTGGTTGCGTGGAACCTTACACCCTTCCGCAGGTTGAAGACAAACCGTGTTCCACCGTCATGTACTTCCCAGGACTCGGCCAGAAGGGGAATCACTTCACCCTCTGGACTTAGGCCCACCAATGTTTCGAAGATCTGGTAGCCAACCTCCGCCGAGGTGGTGTCGGTGGCAAATACCGGATCTAGGTGGGGAGGATTGGCACCCAAAGCATCCTTCCAGATTCCGCCGTATTTCGGCTGCTGAGCGACGGCGACGCCTCCCATTAGAGCCATCACCAATGCAACAGCTAACACAAGTACTATGTGTCGTCGCATACTCTCATCTCACCCTCCTAAAATTGCTTGCACCTCATGTACCTACGCCAAGACTCATTACTCGATTACCTACCCTTTTATCTTCGCTAAGCCGCTCCTTCCTCCTTTCTGGCTTTTTTTCTTGCATATATCAGCTCGCCGGGCGTAACAGCAGTCACTGGAAACTGATGTCTGTTTGCCCAGAGGCTAAAGCTGGCTATGTTAACCTGTCTTCTCTTCTATCTGGAGTTCATAGTCCCCTTCTCCTGCCAACACAAGCCGCACTGCATAGGCTGGAAATATGTTAAACTCCAATCCTACCGGCTGACCCCTTGTGACAATCAGTCTGCCGGAACGCAGAACTGGTTCACCCCGGTGTATACCCAAATGGGCAGCTGTCTCGGAATCAGCAGGCTCCACTTCCAGGCTGCGCTCCCGGAGCTCAGTAGCTTCCGGCTGCATCAAACCCAAAAGCTCCCGCAAGGGATTACCTTTATTCAAACTTTCCTCAGATAGACTGAGATCACCAGTAGTCACCACCTGGCTGACAAAAACCGGCGTTCCATCCACTGCTTGCACCCGGGCCACCATTAGTAAGGGCTCATCATCTGGAACCCCCAGCTGTTTGGCCCATTCAGGCCGCTTAACCTTACGAACCCTAATCTCATTGATATGGAGACCCTTACCGCTATTAGTTACAGCGGCAGCCCCATCATGCCCTCTTTCCTCTGCACCCGTGTCTATACCCAACCGCTCTTCCATTTTCCGGGCGTAGGTACGTCTCAGCTGCATCAAAGAGACCTTTGCTTCAGAGAGTATAGTCCGGACATAACGGGGAGTTGTCTCTACCTTGGCGGCAATCTCTTCAACCTTAAGGAACGGGTCCTGACGGGCTATGTACAGGATCTGGTCTTTCTTTGTTCGTATTGTCTCTGACATTGACTTTCTTCCTTTTCTATCCCGCGGTAATCAAACTCTGAGATTGAACCTTAAAAGTGCAAGGCATTGATATTTTATTTCGAAGTAACAGGTGAAAATCCTCCCTGCTTGGCATAAAAAAACACCAGGAATCAACCGCTTGGGCGGAGGACTCCTGTGAAATCAGTCAAAAAAACCGATAAAACCTTCAATTATTCGTGTATACAATATCCAGCATGTCAAGATATCCGCTTATCGGGGCCTTGGAATTATGCAAGCTATCTGCATAATCATGCCGCTACTAGTTATCGGGCCTAGGCATCAGCCAGCTGCCATCCAGCGCCCGTCTGGTCCGATGCCACCATGCCTCCACATGGTGACCAATTTCCGGCAGTACCGGCAATTCTGTAGAAGGGGGAGGCCACATTCCCCGGTAAATGCGGATATACCATGCATACACCGCCAGCACCCGCTGCACGTAAAGACGGGTTTCCAAAAACGGTATCTTTCGCACTTCGTCAAGCTCACCATTCCACTGACCTTCCGCCAGCCAGCGGGACACATTGCCCCGGCCGCCGTTATACGCGGCCAAAGCAACGACCAAGTTGTTGTCAAAGTCCTTTTGCAGCATGGTTAGATACCAGGTACCCAGGCGGATGTTGATATCGGGGTCTAGCAGGTCCGCTTCTTTATAGTCCAACTGCAGCTGCTCTGCTATCCATTTGGCGGTTTCCGGCATGAGCTGCATAAGACCAGTCGCTCCCTTTGGGGAGCGGACATCGGGACGGAAATTGCTCTCTACCCTAATCAGCGCGGCTATCAAGTAGGGGTCCAAAGAAGTCGCCTGGGTGTGTGCCGAGATCTCTTCGATATAACGAATGGGATAAAACCAGCGCAGAACCACCGTCCAGTTAAGCAGCAGAAAAGCCGCAGTCATTATAATGATCACCGAAAACAGATTCCTTCTCCGACGCAAAGGAACAAAGGCCCCCCTAAACCGCACATCATCCACCGCATTATTGCTCCAAGTATTACCTAAAGCCCCTGGCGTGTAACCTATTCTTCATCAATTGCCAAGAGCTTGCATTCCTAGTTTATGTGTGAATACCTTCGGCATTACTGCGGTTCAACTCTCGTCATTCTCCTTTTCCAACTCTCCAAAGGCCAGAAGCAGCATGGCTGCCGTAGCCTCATTGGTAGCCAGCGGTACATTGTGCACATCACATACCCGCAGGAGAGCGGTAATATCCGGCTCGTGGGGCTGTGCTGTCAACGGGTCCCGCAAGAAGATCACTAGATCAACCTCATCATCGGCTACCAAAGCTCCGATCTGCTGGTCACCTCCATAGGGACCAGACTGCATGCGCTTGATCTCAAGCCCTACCTCTTCCCTCAGGATCTTCCCTGTGGTACCTGTAGCGACCAAATCAAATCGACTGAGAATCTCCTTAAATCGACCGGCTAGCTTGAGCATTGCCGGCTTTTTCTCATCATGGGCTATCAGTGCTACTCTCCATTTCCGATCGGCTCTGTCAGTATTCCTTCCTAGCTCCAGAGGAGAATCTCCTTGACTACCATTTTTCCGCATCCTATCCATATCTAGTGCACTCCTTGCCAACAGCTTGTCTACTATTTTCTTTACCTGGGAATGGGTTTCCTCGATGGAACCGGAGTTATCGACCACATATTCCGCCTGCTGCACTTTCAAGGCCAAGGGCATCTGGGAATCCACCCGCCGCTGTGCCTCCTCCCGGGAGAGGTTATCCCGCTGCTGCAGCCGCTGAAGCTGGATCTCCGGCTCTACATTGACGACTATCACTGTATCCATGCGTCGATCTAGTCCAATTTCGTAGAGCAAGGGCACATCAACGAAGACCAGGGCCTCCCCCTGCTGCTCAGCAGCCTTAATACCTTCCTCGATCATGGCAACTACCTTGGGATGGACTATTTCGTTGAGCCGCTGCCTAGCAGTGTCATCTTGAAAGATCAATTGGCCCAGCTTACTTCGGTTGAGCTCACCAGTGGGATGAAAGTATTCAGATCCGAAAACTTCCATGATTTCATGCCATCCCGCTGTACCTGGCTTGACGGCATCTCTGGCATACTGATCGGCGTCTAGAACGACAAAACCCAGCTCCTTGAGGAAATTGGCGGTAGTGCTTTTTCCGCTGGCAATCCCTCCGGTTAACCCCACGACCAGCATTGCTCTACCTCCCACCACGGCAAATCCAATGTAGTCCAGTTGTTTTTGAAACTGCCCACAGTCTAGTGCCTAATCAATCCAAGAACGCAAAAGCCCTCTTTGTTCTGTAGAAGGCTGATCGGCCATGTGCCTCTGCTGACAGGAACCCTGCTATCCCTGACAGCGGGGACAAAAAAAAGAACTGCGGCCGGCAAGCTTTATCCTGGCAATGGGCTCGCCGCATGTGCTGCATGGTTCTCCTTCCCTTCCATATACACGGAGCAAAGCCTGGAATCCTCCCTGGCGTCCTTCACCATCTACATAATCCCGGAAAGTCGTACCGCGGTGGGCGATCCCTTCCCTGATTACCCCTTGAATACTCTGATGAAGGCGTCTTACCTCTTCCTCAGTTATGTTACCGGCAATCTTACCTGGGAAAATCCCCGCCCTATGCAGGCTTTCATCTACATATATGTTGCCAAGACCGGCAACCCGCCGCTGGTCCAATAGGACTGACTTGACTGCTGCCCTTCGCCCAGAAAGTTGATCTGCCAGATACGCCGGGGTAAAGTCCTCATCTAAAGGTTCCTTTCCCAGACTCTCTAGACCCTTAATAGACCCCCAGCCCGGGCCCTGCAGAAGATCTACAGTAGCAAACTTCCGCTGATCAACTAGACGCAAATCTGAATCGTCCTCTAAATGAATGCAGAACGATGTGTGCTTCTCCACCGCATCATCCACCGGCACTGTTACCAATCTACCTGTCATCCGCAGGTGAATGACTAGTCGGTGGTCTGAATCCAAGGAGCAGATCAAGTACTTCCCTCGGCGGTCCAATTTGGTAAAACACCTGCCCACAAGGGCTGCTTCCAGCTGTCCATGGTCGCAGTTGCGAAGCACCCTCGGGTACAATATCTCTACTCCCTGGATTGTTCGGTACAGGATCTTTTCCTCCAGCGTCCTGCGAATTGTCTCTACTTCCGGCAGCTCCGGCACCTTGCCCACCTCACTACTGCTGCTTCTCCCCAAAGACCGGTACCACATCTCCCCAGTTCCGGCCTGATTGTACCTCGACTAATAGCGGAACATCTAGTGTCACAATCCCCTCCATAGTCTCCTTGATCAAATGGGCTGCCTCCAGCAAATCCTCCATATGGACCTCAAATACCAACTCATCGTGTACCTGGAGCAGCATCTCGGCCCGGAGCTTACTTGCTGCAATCCTCTGCTCCACTGCAATCATGGCTTTCTTAATAATATCTGCTGCAGACCCCTGGATGGGTGCATTCATCGCCGCCCGTTCGGCAAAGCTCCGGAGCGCCCACCGCCTGCTGCGGATATCCGGCAGGTAGCGGCGGCGGTTGAAAAGGGTGGTAACATACCCGTGCTCCCTGGCTTCCTCTACTGTTCTATCCAGGTACTCTTTAACCCCCGTGTATTTTTCAAAATACCTGTCTATATATGCCTGGGCCTCTTGAACAGGAAGGCCCGTGCCTTTGGACAGACCAAAGCTGCTGATTCCATATACAATACCGAAGTTAATAGCTTTGGCAGCACTGCGGAGGGCCGGTGTGACTTCCTCCATCTTAAGGCCAAAAACCTCTGCTGCTGTCCGGGCATGAATGTCGGCTCCAGCCCTGAAGGCTTCGAGCCACGCGGGATCTTGGGACATGTGGGCTAGAACTCGAAGCTCAATCTGGGAGTAGTCGGCAGCCAACAGCACATAATCCGGATCCCCTGCGACAAAAGCTCGCCGGATTCGCCTACCGTCAGCAGTCCTAACCGGAATGTTTTGCAGGTTGGGATTCACACTGGAAAGCCGTCCGGTGGCTGTCACCCTCTGATGGAAGCTGGTGTGTATTCGCCCGGTGGTTGGATGTACCAAAGGCTCCAGGGTATCTAGGTATGTGGATTTTAGCTTAACCAGCTGCCGATAGTCCATCACCAATCCTGCAATTTCATGCTCTTCGGCCAGCTGCTCCAGCACCTCCGCACTGGTGGAAGGACCGGTCTTAGTCTCTTTAAGCACCGGCAGCCCCAAGCGGTCAAACAAGACCTCACCCAGCTGTTTAGGCGAATTGATGTTAAACTCCATGCCGGCCTGGGAGTAGATCAGCTCGGCCAGGCGGTCAATCCGTTCTCCGAACTCTTCGGAAATGGCCCGAAGCTCACCGACATCTACTGCAACTCCCCTCCGCTCCATAACAGCAAGCACTCTTGCCAGGGGAAGTTCTATTTCCCTGTACAGGTCAACTAGGTGGTTTTCCTGCAGTCCTTCCTCCAGTTTGGCGTGAAGAAGCGGCAGCTGGGCCAACCGGGTCTTGCTGAACTCTGCCAGCCGCTGGTGTCCCACCTCTGCCAGGGTGATAGCCTTGGCACCTTTCCCGGTGAGTTCCTCCATGCTCGGCTGATAAACATCCAGCACCTGCAAGAACACATCATCCAGTCCATCAATAGTCTGGCCGGGATTCATCAGGTATGCTGCCAGGGAAATATCGAAAAAAGAGCCCTCCGGTATAAAGCCCAGATTGGCAAGGGCATGGTAGAAGGCCTTACTGTCAAAGCAGACCTTCACCAGCTGAGCTGTCCCAAGCAGCTCCTTGAGCAAAGCTGTTATTTCCTCCGATGGAGAAACCGGCAAATATCCGCTCTTCCTTCCATCACTCAACCCAAGGCCGACCAGGACAGCGTCGACAGTATCATCTTCATCGATATACGGATCGAGATAGATGACATGATCCGCACCGCCCTTCCTCTCCGTCAAGCCTTGGACAAAGGCCTCGAACTCCCCTGGAGAAGTGAAAAGGCAAAAATCTTGTTCCTGACCGATTGAAACCTCAGCCTGGTCTCCCGAAAGTTCCAGACGGGAAATCAGACTCTTAAACTCCAGGCGAGAAAACAGCTCATACAGCCTCTCCTCCTGCCACATTTCCCTGGTATAAGGGACAAGGTCGCAGTTGATAGGAACTCGGCAGTTGATGGTCGCGAGTCTACGGCTGAGTCTCGCCTGATCTGCATACTTCTCCAGATTCTCCCGCTGTTTTCCCCGCAGTTTGCCAATGTTATTGAGTACCCCTTCTAAGCTGCCGAATTCCTTGAGAAGTTTGGCTCCAGTCTTCGGACCTATTCCGGGTACGCCGGGAATATTATCTGACGAATCTCCCATTAACCCCTTCAGATCCGCCATCAACCTCGGCGGCACCCCGTGCTTAGCTTCTACTTGTCTCGAATCGTAAGCCTCCAAGTTGCTGATCCCCCGGCGGGTGATCAAAACGATGGTATCCTCGTTAACCAACTGGAGACAGTCCCGGTCCCCAGTGACAATCAGCACTTTGCGCCCCAACTCCTTATGATAACAGGCCAGGGTGCCGATGACATCATCGGCTTCATAACCCTGTATTTCCACAATTGGTATGGAGAAAGCATCTACCACTTCTTTGATCAGTGGAACTTGGGACACCAGCTCATCCGCCATTTTGGGACGATGGCCCTTATAGTCCTGGAACTCTTCATGGCGGAAAGTGGGACCGGCCAAGTCAAAGGCGACGGCGATATAATCCGGCTTTTCATCATCCAAGAGCCGCAAGAGCATGGTAGTAAAGCCAAGTACTGCATTGGTATGCTCTCCTTGACTGGTCGTCAGAGTCGGAATAGCGTAAAAGGCCCGGTGAATGAGGCTGTTCCCATCCACCAGCACAACTTTTTCCTGGGAATTACCGGTCCCGGTTTGCATATTACCACCTCAGGTCTATGGGATTCACTTAGCATGGGCCTGGTTCACTAGGTTCTTTTTCAAAAAGTCGGCGAACTCAAGGCGCCCATCAGGTCTTCAGCAAGTATTCCATACTTCAGGCAAGTTTACCTCTTTGTCTCCCAGCCGCAGGCGGCCCAGCACAGGTATGGTGCCAAATTGCGGCAGTAGTATACATAACTTAACTCCATCGTCTGAACTTACATTTTGATAAAAGTAGTATTGCGATTCATGTTATGTTAGGATGATCTCAGCGGGACGGGACTTTGGTCCTATGCCCTCGGCCATGCTGCCGCCGAAGTTTTAGGGAAGACATATAGGAAGGGAGAGGTTTATGTCAATGCGACACCATAAATTCTCTATGGCAATCATGGCTCTCCTTATGGTATTGCTCATGAGCAGCACCACCACTGCCGCTGAGCTTACTGATATATCGGCAAGCTGGGCTAAAGCCGATATCAAAGCTTTAGTGGCAGAGGGAGTGATCAGTGGTTATCCTGACGAGACATTTCGCCCCAAGAACCCAATTACCAGAGCTGAATTTGCCCGGATTTTGGCTAGGGCGTTTCATTTTGTTGATTCCGCCGGCCAAGCCCCATTCTCTGATATCCACAGCCACTGGGCCAAGAATGAAATCAGTGCCCTAGCGGCAAAGGGGATTATTCAAGGCTATCCAGACGGCAAGTTCCACCCAGATGAGAAAATTACTAGAGCCGAAATTGTAACAATGCTCACCAGAGCCCT
>JAAYGR010000074.1 GCA_012727675.1 Bacillota bacterium | reverse complement strand
GATGGCACGGCCGAGGTGGTCAGGGCGCCAAGACCGCAGCATTACTGCTGGCAGAAGCGGCTGCTGCCGTAGGCAAATATGTACAAGCGTTCCCCGAGTACGGCCCCGAGAGAATGGGGGCTCCAGTTGTATCTTACAACCGGATCAGCAACCAACCAATAACCCTTCACAGTGCTGTTGCATCACCCCGATATGTGGTCGTTCTCGACCCAAGCTTTATTGGTTCCATCGATTTCACTGCGGGTATGCCGCCAGATGGTGTGCTGCTGATTAACAGCAGTGAATCCAGCAGTGCAATGAGAAAAAGGCTGAAGCTGGGCAGTGAAGAGACAAAAGTCTATACACTGGATGCAAGCCGGATCAGTGAAGAAACCATCGGCCGGCCCATACCCAACACTCCCATGCTGGGGGCCGTTGTCGCTGCAACTAACATCATGACCGTCGATCAACTGCTTGAGGATACCCGTAAGCGTCTGGAAAGGAAGTTTCGGAACCGTCCGGAGCTGATTGATGGGAATATGGCAGCCATTTCCCAGGCCTATGAGGAGGTGCAGCGCCAGTGACCCTGAGCAGTCAAACAAAAAACCTGCTGAAGGTCCATCAAGACGTTGACCCCGATATCAAGCCCAATGCCGGCTGGCGGGACCTGCCCATCGGCGGAGTGATTCCTCAAGGGGGTACAGCTTCCCAATTTGCCACTGGGGACTGGCGGACCATTCGGCCTGTATGGAGCAAGGAAAAATGCATTAACTGCCATCGGTGCTGGCTATATTGTCCAGACATGGCCTGGATTTCCGAAGATGGAAAAATTCAGGGTGTTGATCTCACCTACTGCAAGGGCTGCGGCATCTGCGCCAATGTATGTCCCACAAAGGTTCATGCCATTGAGATGCATCCTGAGGATGACTTCAAGGACGATGAAGCTGTCAAGGAGGGATAAGAATAGTGGCTGTAGCTGTTGAAATTCAGAAAACCGCGGCCCTCACGGGAAACGAAGCAGCAGCCCAGGCTATGCGCCAAATTAATCCCGATGTGGTGGCTGCATACCCCATTACGCCGCAGACAGAGATTGTTCAGCTGTTTTCCACTTTTGTCAGTGATGGATTGGTGAAGACCGAATTTGTAGCGGTGGAAAGTGAACACAGCGCCATGAGTGCCACTGTGGGTGCAGCAGCCGCAGGGGCCCGGTCCATGACTGCAACCTCATCCCAGGGCTTAGCATTGATGTGGGAGATGCTCTACGTTGCAGCTGGAATGCGGGTGCCTATAGTTATGCCCATGGTAAATAGGGCCTTAAGCAGTCCCATTAACATCCACTGCGACCACAGTGACAGTATGGGAGCCCGGGATTCAGGTTGGCTGCAGATTTACTCAGAAAACTCCCAGGAGATGTATGACAACCTCATTCAAGCTGTCAGAATCGCAGAGCACCCCAACGTGCTGCTGCCTATCATGGTCACAATGGATGGGTTTATCATCAGCCATGGGATGGAAAATGTAGAGCTCTTGCCTGATCAAGCAGTTAAGGATTTCATCGGCGAGTACCATTTCCCGTACCCACTCCTGGATGTTGAACAAGCCAAGACCTTAGGCCCCCTTACCCTCCAGGATTTCTATTTTGAACACAAGCGGGAACAGGCAGAAGCTATGTACCGGTCTAAAGAGGTGATCTTGGCTGTAGCGGAGGAATATGCCGCCATTTCCGGCCGGAAGTACGGCTTTTTCGAGACATACAAAATGGAGGATGCTGAGTATGCGGTAATCGTACTTGGCTCTACTGCTGGTACAGCCAAATATGTTGTTGACCAGCTGCGGCAGGCAGGGGAGAAATCCGGCTTGGTCAAGATCAGGGTTTTCCGGCCGTTTCCAGGGCAGGAGCTGTCTGAAGCGCTTTCCGGCCTTAAGGCGGTGGGGATCATGGACCGGGCCGATACCTTCTCTACCCAAGGTGGACCTTTGTACTTGGAAATCAAGGCGGCGCTGTACCATGCGGCTAACCAACCCCAGTGCATAAATTACATCTACGGACTGGGAGGCAGAGACATAGATCCCCCTCTGATCAGGCAGGCCTTTATGGAAGTTAAGGATTTGGCAAGCGGGTCCGCTGCCGAGGCCGGCCCCACTGTTAGATATCTTGGTGTGAGGGAATAGGATTCTCCTAGGAGGTGTCGTTGTGGCTTTACCGGATCTTGCTAAGAAACCGCAGCGTTTTACCGGAGGACATAGGGCCTGTGCAGGATGCGGATTTCCAATCACAATCAAGATCATCCTGCAGGCAGCAGAAAATCCAGTGGTGGTCGGATGTGCCACTGGGTGTATGGAAGTCACGTCAACCATTTACCCATACACTGCTTGGCGGTGTAGCTTTATTCATACTGCCTTCGAAAACGTAGCCGCCACCATGAGTGGGGTTGAGGCTGCCTACCGCAGCTTGAGGCGGCAGGGAAAAATCAATCAAGACATTACCTTTATCGCCTTTGGCGGCGATGGCGGGACATACGACATAGGCCTTCAGTCTCTGTCGGGGGCTATGGAAAGAGGCCACAAACTGGTCTATGTCTGCTACAACAACCAGGGCTATATGAATACCGGCATCCAGCGCTCAAGTGCCACCCCCCGGGGAGCCAACACCACAACAACTCCCGCGGGAACCCAGCTGCCGGGAAAGCCCCAGTATCCTAAGAACTTGACAGCCATTATGGCTGCCCATGATATCCCTTACGTAGCTCAAGCGTCTATGAGCCATTGGAATGACCTATACCGCAAGGCCAAGAAAGCCTTTGCCGCAGAGGGACCTGCCTTTCTCAACGTCCTCAGTACCTGCCGCCTGGGCTGGGCAACGGCTCCGGAGGATACTGTAGATGTGGCGGAAGGTGCTGTCCAGTGCAATGTCTGGCCCCTCTTTGAAGTGGAAAAAGGCAATTGGAAGTTGAGCTTTAAACCGAAAAAACCCCTGCCGGTAGCTGACTGGATGAAGCAGCAGGGCCGTTTTAAACACCTTTTCCGGTCTGATAACAGCCAGCTTTTGGAAACCATCCAGCAGCAGGTGGATGAGGATTGGCAGCGGCTCTTGGAACTCTGTGGGGTTAACGGCGAATAAGGGTACTTTGTTTGTGACTAACAGCATGATAGAATGGAGGTGATTTACAAAAAAATAAGTCAGGTGGGAAAAGATGGGGAACCAGGCACCAATTCTCAACCATGCTGAAATGAAGCGGGCAATGCGCATCAGCGTTATCGACGGCATGCTCGCCAGTGCCAGTGAGAATCTAATTGGACCCTTTTTGGCCCTGTGTGCTTTGGCCATGGGTGCCAGCAAGGGCCAGATCGGCCTTCTGGCTGCACTGCCTGCTTTTTTGAGCAATATTCTCCAGATCCCCTCAGCCCGCCTAACAGAAAGGTGGGGCGAGCGGCAGAAGCTGGTGGTTATAACCTCTGCGTTGTCCCGCTTGACCATCATTCCCATTGTTCTGACACCGGTGCTCCTGGAAGGCGATGCGGCTATCTATACCTTCATCGTCTTTGTAACCCTCCGGGGGTTTATCAACAGCATCGGGGTGCCGGGCTGGACTTCACTGATGGCGGATATCACGCCTCGCAGCTCCCGGGGCAGTTATTTTGGCTACCGCAATATTATGTGCAACCTGGCGGCCTTGGTGGGGACACTGCTGGCAGGGTTTCTCATCGAAAGATCAGGTTTTCCCAGGGGATATCAGCTGTCCTTTTCAGTAGCGCTGATCCTGGGTCTGCTCTCAACTTACTTTTTCTCAACTATTCCGAGGGTTCCCTGGCCAAGGCAAAGTAAATCCCAGCGGCGTTCTATGGGGCTGAGGGACAGCTGGCGGGCTGTTTCCCAGTACACATCCTTTCGGAACTACTGTCTCACTTCAGTTCTTTGGAACTTTGGAGTGACCTTTTCCAGTGCCCTCTATTCGGTGTATTTCCGGGAGAATTTAGGCGGGGACCCGGGCTTTTGGGGAGTTGTTACTGCTTCGGGTTTGATCGCGGGTGTCTTAGGACATCGTTACTGGGGGCGCCTTGCGGACCAATACGGCCAGAAAAACATAATGCTGGCTGGCGGTATCGGAGCGGCGTCACTGCCCTTTCTTTGGTGGCTTCTTCCCAGGTGGGAACTAGCGATAGGAGCGGAACTAGTGGGCGGTTTCTGCTGGGCCGGATACAATCTGGCGGCTTTCAATCTTATCTTGGAAATCACGCCCGACGAAGGGCGGACTACATATGTCGGGATCTATAATACCATGGCTGGGTTAGCCAGTTCCATTGGCCCGCTAATTGGCGGATTTTTGGCAGATAGTGTGGGTTTGCCCATAGTGATTGTCATTTCCGGCATCCTGAGGTGGCTGGGGTACTTTGCCTTTAAGTACAATGTGACCGTTCCCTCTGATGCCCAGCTTGATTTGTGGGATTTGATTCCCTTCCGCCAGGAGCTCCGGCTTCTGCGGAAGCAGCGGCAGCAAACACACGGTGATTCGAGCCTGCCTCAGTAGGTTAATTAGAGCTGCATTTAGCCCTCGGTAGGCTTCATTCTCCTTTTCCTTGACAATCCCCGGCTGTGCGGGTATAATGGCAAAAAACTACTGATAAATCGCTAATGCTGTGATGGAGACTAGTAGCCTGTCTATCTACTTAAGAGAGTCGGCGGGTGGTGCAAGCCGATGGGAGGACAGAGCGAATCCCCTCCTGAGTGGGCTCTAACAGCGCTTCCAGAGTTTTTCATCCTTCGGTTTTCGGCAGAAGCTGCTGCAAAGGCTCCGGGTAAGCCCGTTACAGCTATAGAGTGGGATCCAGCCTAAGGGTTAACATGGAGGCTTGGGTCCAATTTGGGTGGCAACGCGGGAAAGAAACCTCTCGTCCCTTTATCTGGGCGAGAGGTTACTAATTTTTTACGGAGGAAGTGAGATACATGCTGGACCTAAGACTAATTCGCAGCAATCCAGATTTGGTCAAGGAGGCCATGGCCAAGAGGGGCGCTGAGGTTCCTGTAGATGAGCTGTTGGACCTTGATGCCCAAAGGCGTAGCCTCTTGACAGAACTTGAGCAAAAAAAAGCCCAGCGCAACAGTGTATCGGAGAAGATTGGACATTTGCGCAAGGCAAAGGAGAATGCCGATCACCTCATCGCGGAGATGAAGGAACTATCGGATGAGATCAAGGAGGGGGATAACCAGCTGCGGGAGTTTGAGCAGAAGATCCGGGATATCTTACTGATCATTCCCAATATCCCCCACAACTCTGTTCCTGTAGGCAAAGATGATTCGGAAAATGTTGAAGTGCGCCGGTGGGGTGCAGCCAGGGAATTTGCCTTTGAGCCTAAACCCCATTGGGATTTAGGTGTTGATCTGGATATCATCGATTTTGAGAGAGCTGCGAAAGTCACTGGAGCCCGCTTCGCCTTCATGAAGGGACTAGGTGCAAGGCTTGAGCGGGCGGTTATCAATTTCATGCTGGATCTCCACATCAACGAGCACGGCTACTTGGAGATCCTGCCGCCCTACATGGCCAATGGAGACAGCATGACCGGTACCGGTCAGCTGCCTAAATTCGGTGAAGATATGTTTAAGTTGGAGGGTGAAGATTATTACCTCATTCCCACTGCGGAGGTGCCGGTGACCAACTTCTACAAGGGCGAAATCCTCGATGGTAGCCAGCTGCCTATTTACATGGTCGGCTTTTCGCCCTGTTTCAGAGCGGAAGCCGGGTCCGCGGGCAGAGATACCAGGGGACTTGTGAGGATGCACCAGTTCCACAAAGTCGAGCTGGTCAAGTTTGTCCATCCCGACAACTCCTATGATGAGCTGGAGAAGCTGACGGCAAATGCCGAAGAGGTACTTCGAAGACTGGAACTGCCTTACCGGGTTGTGACCCTGTGCACCGGTGATACCGGCTTCTCGTCGGCCAAGACCTATGATATCGAGGTATGGATGCCCAGCTACGGCCGGTTTGTAGAAATCTCCTCCTGCAGCAACTTTGAAGCATTCCAGGCCAGGAGGGCAGAGATCCGTTTCCGGCCGGAGCCGGGAGCTAAGCCTGAGTATGTCCATACCCTCAACGGTTCCGGTGTGGCCGTTGGCCGTACCGTAGCTGCCATCCTAGAAAACTACCAGGAAGCTGACGGCAGTGTGACAATCCCCGAAGTTCTGCGGTCCTACATGGGCGGGTTGGAGAAAATCGCGCCTGCCAAATAGGTGATATCTAGCCCGGGCAAGATGTCTAAATAGGGATTCTAGCCCTGGCAGGAGCCATCAACGGGAAGGCTGTTAAGCCTTCTGGAGGCAAAATAAAGGAGTTGGGCACCGGCCGCCGGTTAGCCGGGGCCCGATTCTTTTTTTTATTTCTGAGGGAAGAATCTGTGATTTAATTGTGACAAACACATGATAATTTTGGTACCTCCCCAAGCTGGGTAGGGAAATGGTCCTCCTTAGATAAATATAAGCTAAGGGAGGACTGTTTTTGAGCCCGTGTACGGGAACTTAGTCTCAGGATATGGGGGAATCAAAATGTGGAAGAAGCACAAAACATTCCTTATTTGTCTCAGCTTTGTCTTGCTTTTTTCCGGGCTGGTTAATGCAGCTGCCGGGGAAATCTCTCTGAATGATGCAATCCACCGGGCTTTGCAGGAAAGCCTTGAATTTAAGATCGCGCAGCTAGAATGGGAGAATGCCAAGCTCGCGTACCAAAAGGCCTCAGCAGACAATTTGCTGACCCAGTCTGCTTACAACCAGCGTTTGGCTGAACTTGACCTCTTGAAGGCAGAAAAAGCTTATAAGAACAGCATCGCCAATGTAGTAGTTTCAGCTGTAGAGAAGTTCAGGGATGTAACTACAGCCCAGATGAACCTCAGGATCAGTGAAGAGCAGCTTAGGCTGAAACAGAAGGCAAAGGATCTTACCGAGAAAAAGCTGCAGATGCAGAATGCTAGTGAGTACGATCTCCTGCAGGCCGAGGCAGCATTGGCTTCCAGCGAGATGGAGCATCAGGCAGCTGTAAACAGTTTAGAGGAGAAAAAACAGGCCTTTTGGCTGTTGATCAATTCCCAAGATGTAATGCCCGATGGTAGTCTGAGCTTTGCCCCCTTTGAAGCGGAGTTAGCTGAGGTCTTGCCGGGGCTCTTAGAGGCCAGTGTCGCCATCAAGGAAGCAGAAGACAGCCTGGCCTTGTCGAGGCTCAATTGGGAGAGGCTCCGTCTAGAGGAAACCGCTGATCTGATGATGCGGGAAGCTGAAAATGCAGTGCGGCTAGCCGAACTTAGGGTTGAACAAGCCAAGGCAAACCTCACCCAGCAGGCCCAAGCAGCCTTTAATGGGGTAAAGCAGGCTGAACAGGCGTACCGGGCTCGGCAGGTGAGTCTGCAGCTGGAGCAGAGGGTCTACGATATTACCAAAGGGCAAGTGGAGGCAGGTCTAAAGACCGATGATGATCTATCCAATGCCCAAATCAGCCTTTGGCAGGCAGAGAGGTCAGTGTATGAAGCCCTCAGCAATTATATCGTAGCTTATCTTCAGTGGGAGGATCTTATCGGCAGGGATGTCAGAAACAGTGTAATCTTACAGCCCATCCCTGTGGGAGCAGAGGGCTAAGGGGGGACTGAACTTGGTCTGGTCCACGAAAAAGGGGATATGGCTGAGGCTGATGGTGACAGCTGTGGCCGTAATGGTCTTTGCCACGGCACCGGCTGTATCGTTGGCTGAATTCCATCCCGATGCCGAGGTGCCGACCTCTGGTGAGCTGTCGACCTTTGCTGAGGTACAGGCATCCGGTGAGGCAGAGGAGCTGACACCCACTGAGGTGCTGACCTTAGGAAGGGCCCTGAGTCTGGCGGCAGCACAACATCGCTTGGTTAGGGGAGCGCAGTCGGCTGGGGATTCCAAGGAATTAGCCTTGGCCCGAAGTGAAGCAGCTTATGCCCCTAAGCTCTCCCTATCCTTAAGGCCCTTACGGATTACTGCTCGAGAAAAAACGGAAGTAAAATTGGCGGATTCCGTTAATGTCAATGGGAGTCTATCTACTCTCCAGGGGTTAGAGCTATCTGTCTCCAATACAGTGGAAACCAGGGGCGAGGAAAGAAAGGGCCTAGCGGTGGGAGCCAAACTGCAGCTCTGGCCCCCTGCCCGTTACAATGCCAGTTATCTTAATCTGCTGGCGGCAGAAGAGGCTGTGGAGCTATCGGTTCACCAGCAGCGCCAAGCCCAACAGGAAGCGGTGATCGATATCTACAGCCGCTACCGCACACTGCAGATCGAAGAAGCCAGGCTGAAGCTCCAAAAAGAAGAGTATGAAGCCAAGGAGGCAGCCTATGAACGGGTGGTTGGCAAAGCCGAGCAGGGACTTGCCTCAGCTGTGGAAGTGCTGGCTGCCAAGCAGACTAAGGAGGAAAGCTTGGCGGAGTATCGGCGGGCAGAAAGGGATCACCGGATAAAGTTGAAGGCCTTCCTAGCCGACCTGTCCTTGGGAGAAGGAGCATGGGAGCTGGAGCCCTTGCCTGAAAGCCTAGACTTACCAGAAGTAGATCTGTCCTTGGAGAAAGTGGTTGCCATGGCCTTGGATGCCGACGTGACTTTACTGGAACAAAGTCAGACCCTCAAGGCTGCCCAGCGGCAGGTTGAGGCGGCTCGGGCCGCCAATGGCGTTGAGGTCAGCCTGAGCGCCAATGCCGGTTTTTCCGAGGATCAACAGTGGGACGGTAATTATGAAGCTTATCTTTCCTTGTCTTATCCATTTCTCGATGGGGGAGTCCGTCAACTGGATTTAAAAGAGGCGGAACTTAAGCTGCAAAATGCCCAGGAAGCCGCTGCAAAGCGCCGCTCAGAAGTGAGTCGGGAAGTGGAAAGCAAGCTTTCGGAAATTCAGTACCTGGCCGACAAAGTCAATATTGCTCATCTCAATTACGAGAAACTCGCCCTTGAGCATAATGCTAAGGTTCTCCAGGCAGCCAATGGTTTGATCCCAGAATCAGAGGCTAAGGAAAGTCAGCGCCTTCTGGTCGGGGCTAGACTTAGCTGGTTTGAAGCTGCAGTAGCCTTAGAAAAAGCTAGACTGGAACTTAGGGTGATGACAGGACAGGCAGTGGATGTGGAAGGGGGATACCCCAATTGAGTAAGAAACGCAGGGGCTTTGCTAAAATTGCATTGATACTACTCATAGTGGTCATCGCGGTTGGCTATGGGTATAGGCTGAGAACCAAGAAGCTTGAGCAGGCAGCAGCTGTTCTTCCTGCGGGTCGGGAGGTTGTGGTCACCCGTGGAGACCTGTCAAGGGGTATATCCAGCACGGGAACCATCGCCGCTGCCCAGGATTTGGAGCTAACCTTTGATGTAGGTGGAAAGGTCAAGGAGGTTCTTGTCCAGGCAACTGAAAGGGTAGAGAAAGGGGCTGTTTTAGCCCAATTGGCTGATACCGAACAGCAGATGGCATATCTTACCGCCAAGCGGGATCTAGAGCTGGCCAAATTCGATGCAGCTCCCAGTGTAATCAAAGAAAAGGAGCTCCAGCTTCAAATAGCCGAAACCAACCTGAAAAACACCACCCTCAGAGCTCCGTTTTCTGGCATTGTGGCTAGGGTGGATATTCAGCCGGAGGAATGGGTGACATCAGGGACCTCGGTTATGCGCCTTTTGGATACCAGCCGCATGTTCTTAAGCGTGGGTGTAGATGAAGTGGATATCCGCTATGTAGAGGTAGGACAAAAGGCCATTATCACCCTTGATGCTTACCCCGAACTCACGCTGTCAGGTACAGTAGTGGAGGTCGGGATAGTTCCAGAGGCAGGCGGACAGGTGGTCATCTTTCCCGTGAAGATTGAACTTGATGACCCCGATCCCCGGGTGAAGGTGGGGATGAGCGCCGAAGCCGAGATAGTGGTGGAGAAGGCCGAGAATGTTCTAATCGTACCCTTTGAGGCTGTGACAGTAAGGGACGGCAAGAATGTAGTGGCCAAGGTTACCGAAGAAGGTGTAGAACCTACAGAGGTTGTAACCGGTCTCAGCGATGGGTTCCTCATAGAGATTAAGAAAGGTCTTAAGGAAGGAGACCGGATTCTAGCCAGCAACTACGAACTTTACCGTACTCTGCAGGGAGGGTCAGGAGGCGGATCCCGAGGTGTTGGTGGAGTGCGTGTTGTCCAGCCGGGAGGAGTGCGGCGGTGAGCAGTGGAGCCAAGGTATTTGTTGCTGATGGAATCAGTAAGGTCTACACTATGGGAGATGTAAAGGTCCATGCCCTACGGGACATTTCCTTCGCCATCGAGACCGGAGAATATGTGGCTATCATGGGCCCATCGGGCTCGGGTAAGTCCACTTTGATGCATATCATGGGATGTCTGGATAGACCTACCAGCGGCTCCCTGTATCTGCGGGGGAAGGACATCAGTTTCCTTTCCGATGGGGAGCTTGCTGAGATCCGCAATGCTGACATCGGATTTGTCTTTCAGAACTTCAATCTGCTGCCTAACATCAGCATCTTGGAAAATGTGGAGATGCCTATGCTTTATGCCGGCGTTTCGCCTAGAGAGAGGCGGGAACGGGCAGTCCGGGCCTTGGAGATGGTGAGGCTAGGTGATCGCATGCATCATAAACCCAGTGAAGTATCCGGAGGTCAGCGGCAGAGAGCAGCCATCGCCCGGGCTGTGGTGAACCGGCCGGCTATTGTGCTGGCTGATGAACCTACAGGAAACCTCGATTCAGTGACCGGGACGGAAATCATGGAGCTGTTCGATGAGCTCAACGCCAACGGAAATACTATTATCCTCGTCACCCACGAACGGGAGGTCGCTGAACACGCTTCCCGTATCATCCATATTCTGGATGGAAGAATCGATCGTGAGGAAATTCGTATCGAGAGCAACAGCAGCGGCGGACAGG
>JAAYGR010000073.1 GCA_012727675.1 Bacillota bacterium | reverse complement strand
TTGTCGGATTTGCGGATGCGTGGCAGGAATCTAGTTTTGGCGCATATCCAGTAATATCCGAAGGGATCGATGAAAGAGGTGTTGGGAGCGCCGTACTCTGCCACTCGTGTGATCGGCTGTACCTCGGTGCAGCCCAGAGCCTTTGGACATCAAACCGTCCATTATTTGCGCAGTAACCTTATGCCACAAGGAGGGATTGGTCAGATTTACATTCTTGACATTATGTTCCTCCAAGAAGAAGGATTTCCAAAAACAATAGAGAAAGAAAGCATTGGAACCGCTCCCATAACACTAATACATGCTGTATAAACTTGAGTTAGTTGGTTAAGTGACAACAAGACTTCTAGCATGGAGAGATGTAATAGACCTTAGTTTGAAACCGGTTCCGAAAAAGGGATGAGTGATAGGCGTGACAGTAACAATTAACGATGTAGCAAGAGTTGCAGGAGTTTCCAAAAGCACCGTCTCCCGAGTTCTAAACAAGAGCGGTGGCGTATCGCCAGAAACAGAAAGGGAAGTTCTTAAGGCAATGGCTGCACTAAACTACCGGCCAAGTTTTCTGGCGAGGGGGCTGGCAACTCAGAAAAGCTACTCTCTAGCAATCGTTGTACCTGACATCAGGAACCCGTTCTTTGCCCATGTGTGTTGGAAAGCCGAACAAATAATGAGGGATTATGGATACTCTGCCATAATTTGCAACACCGGTAACCAAATCAGTGAAGAAGAAGTCTACTTGAGGCGCATGAAGGATCGCAGTGTAGACGGTATCTTCATCGCCAGTGCTATTGGTGACGCCACTAACATAATCAACTTTAGGGCCCAGGAGAAGATTCCAGTCTTGCTTTTTGACGTGGCGGTGGTTGGTTACGGGATTCCCAGTGTCTCAGTGGATGACTTCTACGGAGGTCGTAGGATGACCGAGTATTTGATTGGGCTCGGTCACCGGAGGATTGCCTTTGCCACCTCCGACGTAACATATGCAGAACGCCAGAGATTGAGTGGGTATAAGGCAGCCTTGTGGGAGGCTGGTATACCTGTAGATGAACAGCTGATCATCATGAACGATGAGGCAGAATGGAGCCGCGGTGAGTGTCAACAGTTGGTGGAACTCATGACATCCCAGACAAGGCCGACAGCCATCTTCTGCTCTAACGATCTAAAGGCCATTCGCACATATGGAATCCTGCAGCGATGTGGACTTCGCATACCCTATGACGTGTCGGTTGTGGGCTACGATAACCTTGACGTAGTTGAAATGATGTCGCCTCCGCTTACTACCATGTCACAACCTGTTGATGAGATGGTCGAAGTTGGAGTATCCATGCTGATTGCCGAACTGCAGGGGCAAGAAAGGCAGGAATGGCAGCGGGAGTTCAAACCTACGTTGGTCGAGCGGGAGTCCTGTAGGCCGCTAAGTTAAGAGAGGGGGCGGTTTTTGGATGGAAGGTGTACCTATCCTTGAGGTCCGCAACATAAGTAAGCGGTTCGGCGGGGTAAGAGCGCTGGACAGGGTCAACTTCGCCGTTATGCCCAATGAAATCCATGCCCTATTGGGTGAAAACGGTGCCGGCAAAAGTACTCTGATGAAAATCATCTCTGGGGCTTACCAAAAAGATGCGGGGGAGATACTGGTCAACGGCAGGCCGGTGGAGATCACCAAGCCTTTAGATGCTATCAAGTTGGGAATAGCCATAATCTATCAGGATCTCAACTTGATACCGGATCTGACTGTTGCAGAAAACATCTTTTTTGGGCGTCTTCCCCACCGGGGCCTGCTTCACACCATTGATGTCAGC
>JAAYGR010000072.1 GCA_012727675.1 Bacillota bacterium | reverse complement strand
ATTGCCGGCGGTCCGGTACGTGCAGTTTTGGAGTGCGCCGGGATTCGAGATATATTGACAAAGTCACTTGGATCCTCCAACCCCATCAATGTCGTGACAGCCACAATGCACGGGCTGCAATCCTTGAAAACGGTGGAGGAAGTAGCTCGGCTGCGGGGCAAGTCTCCTGAGGAGATCCTTGCCTAAGAGCTCGGTTAAAGGGGGGCAGGACATGGATGCCAAAAAGTTGAAGATTAAGTGGAAACGCAGTGCCATAGGTAGTCCCAAGGACCAAAAGGCAACCATTAGAGCTTTGGGTCTAAAGAAGCTCAATGATGAAGTAATCCATGATAATACTCCTGTAATCCAGGGGATGGTTTTCAAGGTACGGCATCTTGTGGAAGTTACAGAAGTTGAGTAATGTGGGGGAGGTGCTAAGAGATGAGACTGCATGAGCTAAAGCCTGCACCAGGAGCTCGCTCTGTGAGACGGCGGGTAGGCCGGGGCATCGGCTCGGGTCTAGGCAAGACCTCAGGCCGGGGTCAGAAGGGACAGAAGTCTCGCTCCGGCGGCGGTAAGGGTCCCCACTTTGAGGGCGGCCAGACTCCCTTGCAGCGCAGATTGCCGAAACGGGGATTTACCAACATTTTCCGGACGGTCTACAATGAAGTCAAGCTGGAGGCTCTAAACCGCTTCGAAGAAGGCACTGTCGTCACTCCGGAGGTCATGTTGGAAGCCGGCATTGTGCGCAAGCTCGGCTCCGATAAGATTAAGGTCCTGGGAGATGGGAAGATCGAAAAGGCATTGACAGTTCAGGCCCATGGGTTCACAAAATCCGCCGCTGCCAAGATAGAGGCTGCTGGCGGCAAAGCAGAGGTGATCTAGGTGCTGCAGGCCATGCGGAATGCCCTGCGGATCCCTGACTTACGCCGCAGGATGCTATATACAGCAGCCTTACTGGTTGTGTTCAGATTGGGCTCCTATGTACCGGTGCCGGGAGTGGACGCAAAGGTGTTGGCAGAGCAGTTGGGAACCGCTGGAGGTAATATCTTTGGGTTCCTGGATCTCTTCGCCGGTGGAGCTCTGACTCGGTTTTCGGTGTTTGCTATGGGGGTAAACCCCTATATTACCTCGTCCATCATCATTCAACTGCTGACCATTGTCATCCCTGCTTGGGAGGAGATGTCGAAGGAAGGCCCGGAGGGACGGAAAAAACTGCAGCAGTATACCAGATACGGCACGGTGCTGCTGGCACTTATTCAGGGATTTGCCATTACCATGACTGCTAGAGCTTATGGTGTGGTCATCGACCCAGGCGCCTTTAATACCCTGTTGATCATCATCACCTTGACCGCCGGCAGCACATTCCTTATGTGGTTAGGTGATAAGATCAGCGAAAAGGGTATCGGTAACGGGATTTCCCTGTTGATTTTCACCGGTATCGTAGCAGGCCTCCCTGGCCAGGCATGGAGTGTAGGCAGGGCTGTGAGTACCGGTATGGTAAATCCCCTTAGTTTGGTGGCCTTCTTAGCCTTGGCGGTGGTAGTAGTTGCTGGGGTAATCATGGTTCAGCAGGGACAGCGCCGGATCCCAGTTCAGTATGCCAAGCGGGTGGTAGGGCGACGGATGTATGGCGGTCAGAGCACCCACATCCCCATGCAGGTGAACCAAGCTGGTGTTATTCCGGTTATTTTCGCTTCATCTGTGTTGAGCTTCCCGCTGACTTTGGCACAGTTCATCCCCAGCATCGCAGCTGGGATCAACCGATGGGTTGGATATGGTTCGGTGGGTTACAATGTGCTGTACGTACTGCTGGTAGTTTTCTTTACCTACTTCTACACAGCAGTCACCTTCAATCCGGTAGAGGTAGCGGACAATATGAAGAAGCACGGCGGGTTTATCCCGGGCCTGCGGCCCGGCAGACCTACTGCCCAGTACCTCGATCGGGTTTTGACCAGAATCACCCTAGCTGGTGCCATCTTTTTGGCCATCATAGCAGTTCTGCCGTATATAATGGCTAGTGTGACTAGAATGCCGAGCAATATCATTTCCTTTGGAGGCACCAGCATTTTGATCATGGTGGGTGTGGTCTTGGATACAATGAAGCAGATTGAGGCTCAGCTCTTAATGCGGCATTACGAAGGATTCATAAAATAGGGACGGAGGCACTAGATGGCGTTAGCTGTATTAAGTGGAACGGGAGGACAAAATGATAATCCGAAAGTCAGAGGATGAGCTGCGGGCAATGCGTGAGGCGGGAAGGCTGACGGCTCTAACCCACGCCGTTGTAGCAGCAGCAGTCCGACCGGGAATCACAACTGCGTCCCTGGATGCCTTGGCCGAAGAATTTAT
>JAAYGR010000071.1 GCA_012727675.1 Bacillota bacterium | reverse complement strand
GGAGCTGGCACGGCTGCGGCTTTCCCTCGATGCAGCCCAAGGTCGGGGCTACCAGCCGTATATTGTCATGCTCCACTACCCTCCCACTGCTGAAAACCAAACAGAATCGGAGTTTACCGAGATTATGGCGGAGGCTGGGGTGAAATACTGCGTCTACGGCCACCTTCACGGCCATGCCCAGCGGCAGGCCCTGACAGGGACCCACCGGGGCATTTCCTACTACCTGGTGGCCTGTGATGCCATTGATTTCAAGCCAATCTATGTTACCAGTCTCCCAGACTGATCACTTCTCCATTTCTTAGAGCAAACCCATCTTTTTTGCTTCTGCCGTGAGCTCATCCCGGAATTTGGGGTGGGCTAGGCCGATCAAGAGCTCTGCCCTTTCCCGCATGGATTTGCCCTTCAGCTGGGCAACACCGTATTCGGTGACAACATACTGCACATCGGTCCTGGGAGTGGTGACCACTGCTCCCGGGCTCAGGGTGGGTACAATCCTTGATACTTCCCCTCCCTTGGCCGTAGAACAGAAAGCGATGATGGCTTTGCCTCCCGGTGAATCATAGGCTCCCCGAATGAAGTCCAGCTGACCGCCGGTACCGCTGTACTGGTCAATACCAACTGATTCAGCACAGATTAGGCCCGTCAAATCAACTTCCAGGGCAGCATTGATGGCTATCTGTTTGTTGTTCTTGGCAATCACTTTCGGATTATTGACATACTGCACCGGTTGTCCCTCAATCATGGGATTATCATCCATGAAGTCATACAGGCGCCGGGTGCCGGCTGCAAAGGCGATCACCGCCTTGTATGGATGGATGGTCTTGCAGCGGCCCGTTGCTACTCCGGCCAGAATAAGTTCCATGAGACCGTCGCTGAGCATCTCTGTATGAATACCTAAGTCTTTGTGGTCCATTAAATACCTGACCACTGCACTGGGTATGCCGCCGATGCCCAGCTGCAAAGTGGCACCGTCGGGAATCATCTCAGCGATCAGCTGTCCGATCCGCTCCTCTTCCGGCCCATATGTAGGCACCGGGAGCTCGGCAAGGGGCGCCTCGTTTTCTACGACCATATCGACATCGTCTATGTGGAGGAAGCCTGCACCGTGGGTCCGGGGCATGTTGGGATTGACCTCGACAATTACCTGCCGGGCCCTGCGGCACACCTCCAGATTGTAGTCTACCGATACCCCAAGGCTGAAGCAGCCGTGGCGGTCCATGGGAGACACCGCTGTAATGGCTGTATCGATCTCGCCTTTTTCCACAAAAATCCTGGGGGCCTGATGGAACAGGTTGGGTGTGTAGGTGGCCCTACCCGCCTTATATGCCTTGCGGTCCACACCGCTGAAAAAATACGATTCCCAATTGATTTCCGGCGGCAGGTCGGGGCTCAATACAGTCTGCAAAGTATGGGTCAAAGGCAGCATGGCATGCATGGTGATGTCCCGCAGTCTTCCTGCTCTAACAGCATCGGCAATCGCCGCCAGCAGTGCTGGGGGCTCACCGGCACCCAGGGGCTGAACAATGGTAGAGTTGCTCTTTATTCTAGATACTGCTTCTTCCGGTGTCGTTAGTTTACTCTTGTATTTTTGCTGCACAGTTCGATCGATGGTCAGCAAAACAAGACCTCCTCCCTAGGCCGTCGGCCAAAACCCTTACTTAATCCGGCTTTACCGGTGTTGTCAGCAATTATCCCCGGCTTCTACATGATACCAATCTTCAATACTCCATATTCTACCACAATCCTGCTGTTCCCATGTTCACATACGGCCCAAGGGGGCCTGATCCCGTCCCGCAGGGCGTTCGTTTCTCGGAGCATAGAAACTCCAAGAAGCCGGCGGTAACGGCTATAGTCAGCCTACCTAGCCTTACAGGGGATATATGCATGACCCTCCCAAACACAGGGAAACCTAATTTTGCAAGCCATCAAGAAAGGAGTTAGACCAATGCAGCTAGTCCACGGCGTTTCGGTTTTTCCCAGCAGCCCATATCAGAATCAGAATATCACCATCAACTATGACGGCCTCTTGCACAAGAGCGGCGCAGACCAGGTATTCCTCCACTACGGAGTTGACGGCTGGCGAAATCCAACAACCATTCCTATGATGCGGAACCACGCAGGGGCATTCCAGACCTTGATCAGGGCATCAGCCAAGAATGAAATCAATTTCTGCTTCCACGACAGCGCGATGAACTGGGATAACAACAACGGTCTGGACTGGACAATTAGGGTTCACTAAAGATCCGGAGTCATCATCATGCCTGCTGGGCGGAATCTCCCCTTGGGATTTGACCCCATCTGCTGCGGCCATCCGCTGGGGATGGAGGACTTGAGACGGCTTACGAGGAGGTAGAGACAGTGGGAAATTACATCTGCATGCGGTGCGGGCAAGAGACCAACAACCCTCACTTTGACCTGGTTTCCGGCACTGTGAGCTGCCCCATATGTCTTGAACAGGAAGGAGGGCTCCTAGGGAAGCTCCGCACCAATGGGGAACACCAGGATTCCGGCCAGCGCAACCGCTGACCTTGATGCTGCAGCTGCAAGCAGGAAACCAATCATCCCTCGAGAACACTATACCTGCCGCCCGCTGTGGGCAAAAACTATCGACGGGATGATTTGAATTGGATATATACAAACTGCTGGACCGAGGAACTTGGACCCGCCCCACCGATAAAATGGCTGTATACACGGAGATCAGCCCCGGTGATGTGTGGGGAATTAGAGTGACCCTGTATCAGGACACCGCTCAGGTCGAGGCCATCGATGGGCCCCAATGCACCTGGTATAAGGCCCCTCCCGATGTATCAGCCCAGGTTGTTCCGCCCACCTTCTGGGAAAGACTCCGGGGCATCTCCTTCCAGGAGAAACTAATGGCTGAAGTGGCCAAGAAACGGGCTGTGGCCGAGGCTGAAAACCGCAAGCTCAGAGAAAACCCAGTCTAAAGGAACCAACTTCAGGGACCCTTAATCTTTGAGAATCATCGGCATGGTTCGGCATTACTACCGACTGTGCCGATTTTCTCATTTGTTGTTGTTTTCACTACCATTTGATAATCAAATGTACGAGATACTGCTTGACAACGCTCTGGCTCCGGAGATTCATGGCTCCAGAAATCCATGCTGAGGGCCAAGCTGTCAAACCGCTGTTGTCTGCAGTACAACTACTCCAACCCTGGGCTCTATCCCCGCTTTGACGCCTCGACCTCCCGCAGCATCAGCAGTGCAGCATTTTTCCCCGACTGCATAGCTCCGCTGATGCTGCCGGAGGGCACGTGCCAGTGGCCGCACTGGAAAAGGCCGGGCAGGGCCGTGCTTTCCCTCCTAAGCCGGGACATACCCTCCACCGTGGGCAGCCAGCCCCGGCGGGCCCCTTTCCAATTGCCGGTATAGCGGCGATAGGTAATGGGAGTGGCAGCATCAGCCACCTTAAGCCGGTTCCTAAGTCCGGGCAGAATCCGCTCCGCGGAAGTCAGTAAAGCCGCGGCGACCTCCCCTTTAAGAGCAGTATACTCCGGTCCCCGCATCTCACTGATAGTCTGCCAGCGCTGCCGGTATTCGAAGGATACCGGCGCCCCTATGGCTATGCTGCGGCAGCCAGCGGGAGCATGAAGACTATCGGCAAAACTGTTATCCACCACATTAATGAGCCAGTGGGTTGGATCTTCGCTGTCCAAGGCATCCATCAGTGCTGGGCAGTATGTTATATGATGGTGCCAAGAACCTAGTTGAGTGACGCTGTCATCAACTCCCAGGGAAATCAAAAAGTACGAGGTCCAGGGCTCCAGCTCTCTCAGCCTTTCCAATACATGGTCCGGCACTGCTCCAGGGGGCAGCATCTGGCCGTAAAGCTGCATGGCATCACACGCGGCTACTACATAATCGCTGCCCACCTCTTCTCCACCAGAGAGGACAACTCCCACCGCCCGGTCATCCTCCACCAGAATCCTATCAACGGCCCTGCCGCAGACGATCTCTCCTCCATGTTCTACGATCACCTGCCGGAGGCTGTCAATGATGGCTTGGCCCCCGCCCACCGGGTAATGAAAGCGTCCTTCTTTGATCCACCCGATGGTGGTAAGTAGAAGCAAGGCAGAAGCACTGCCCGCGGGGCATAAGGAGTAGAAAAACGTGCGGACTTGGGGATCCTTAAACTCCTGCAACAACAGATCCTGAATGCTTATCCCAAGATACTTGCGGTAAAGCTTCATATTGAGAACAGCCGTTAAGCCGATTTTTAGCTTTTCCCACTTGGTCAGCATTTCATTGGGTTTTCTGGGAGTATCGGGCACCCGGCGGAAAAGCTTCAGCGCATCGGCTGTCAGCCGCTGGATTGCCCCGGCTTCCTTGGGAAACAGCCGGCACAGCTCCCCAACCCATTCCCTCACATTGGAGGAAAGCAGTACATCAAAGCCGGGACCGATCTGACGGCTCCAGGGATCCAGGTGCTTGAAGCTCAAGGTGAGCCCCAACTCCTCCCGGCAGGTATACATTGTTCCACCGGGATGACAGCTGACAATCCACTGAAGAGCCTGTTCGAACAAGAAATCCCTGCGGGAATAGGCGCCGGCCAGGCCTCCCAGCTTGTGCTGCTGCTCAAATACCACGACACCCATCCCTGCCTTGGCCAAGTACGCAGCCGCTGTCAGGCCGGCAACACCGCCGCCGATGACTATTACATCAAAGTCCTTTGCCATTCTTCTACCCCTTATCCCCCATAACTTGACCAGTAACTGCCGGAATACCGCCAAGAACCCCTTACTGCAGGCCGCTCCGTCTCAATAAACGGATAAACTGCAATAGGAACTCAAATTCCCGGTCGGTCATATCACATACCATCCTCAACACTAACTGCACCCTGGGTTCCTGAAGCAGTGTCCGCAGCTCAGGATTGAGCGCCCTGATGATTTCCTCCGCCGTTTCATCTTCCAAAATCAGATAGCAGAGAGATACATCGAGGCACTGGGCTATCCGCCTTATGGTCGTCAAAGAAGCCTGGGTCTTGTTGTTTTCCAGCTGGGCGATGAAGCCCGGGGTCACATCTGCCATCTCCGCAAGTTCCGCCCGGGATAGGCCCAATTGCTCCCGGAGCATTCTCACCTTATCCCCGATGGTGCCATCGGTATCCCCTTCCGGCATTAGGGCATCCAGGGAGACATTCAGTGCCGCTGCCAAGGCCTCCAGTGCTTTGATAGAGGGCTGCTTTTTTCCATTCTCAATCTCACTTATATATGAGCGGGATAGTCCGCTGCGGTCTGCGACCTCCTGCAGTGTCAGGCCCCTTCTCTCTCTAAACAGCCTAAGCCTCTCACCAAGCATTGCTGCTCCCTTCATCTCAGCTTCACTGGCTGCCCCCTCCTGGCCGATTCATAAGCGCCGATAGCAACTTCCAGGGCACGGACTCCGTCCATGGCAGTGATGATGGGCTGTCGATCCTCCCTGAAACTGTCGACAAATTCCTTGACCAAATAGTAATCCATGTTTGCTCCCCAGAAATTCCACTGATAGCTGGGCTGGTCAAGGGTAATCCTCTCCATGCTCTGCCGCATCAGATCTACCTCAGCAGCCATGGCTGTGCCCACCACGTGCATGTAAAGATCTCCCCAGGTGTAGAAGCTGTCGGGTCTAGACCAACTGGGATCTATGGTCATAAAGGCACCATTGGATAATTCGAGGGTTAAAAGCCCGCAATCCTCTGTGGGTATATCGTGGAAGCGGCGGTCCATCTCACAGTACACTTCCACAACCTCAGTTTGAAAAACCCAGCGCACCAGATCGGCCAAATGCACTGTGTGGTCCATAACAGCTCCGCCTCCGGCAGCTTCCGGATCGATAAAGAATCCGCCGGGCATCTTGCCGTGATTGGTGCTCCGGATAGCCAATAGTCTCCCCAAGCGCCCTTCTTCATACAGCGCCTTAAGCCGCTGCACCGAGGGAATGAAACGGCAGGGGAAGGCCATCTGGAACTTGATGCCTGTCTCCTGGACAACCTTCACCATGGCATAGGCGTCTTCCAGGGTGGTAGCAATGGGCTTTTCGCAGAGGACGTGCTTGCCTGCTGCAGCAGCCATTTCTGTAAGAATCCTGTGATCTCGATTGGCAGAAGTGATGATCACACCATCGAGATCGGTTTTGAGTAACTCATCAAAGGATGGAAAATATCTGGTGCCAAACTGCTCGGCCGCCTGCTTACCGCGATCTTGGTTTTCATCAGCCACACCCACCAGTTCCACATCGGGAAGCTCTTTGATCACCGAGGCATAGCTGTAGGCATGCATATGGGCAAAACTCATGATTCCCAGTCTCATCCTTCTACCCCCCTCTCGCCCCTTAGGACCACTGGTTTGCCGGTGGCAATGGACTCTAGAGCAGCTAAGGCTATGTCTAGAGCCGCCAGGGCTTCTTCTCCAGTGATCATGGGTTCTTTACCCTGACGGAGGCATTCCAAGAAATGTTCTAGCTGGAGTGTATACGGATTCTTGTCTAGGGGATTTTCCGGCACAGCCACACCAGGACCTCCTGGGCCGCTGTCCTTTTGCCGGTAGCTACGAAAACCTGCTGCTGTCTTGGAATCATGGGTCAAAAGCCCTCTTTCACAAGCAAACTCAAATTTAGTGCCAAAACCGCCCAGATTTAGCCAGCTGCCCTCCACATTGCCGATAACTCCGCTCTTAAACCGGAGGCTCACCAGCACATGCTCCAGGCGGTTGTAGTCTCGGCCGCGGGTGCCTTTGGCATAGACCCGCTCCACGTCCCCTAAGGTCCAGCGAAGGAAATCAAAATCATGGATGATGAGATCCAGAGTCAGGCCCCCGCTCCAATGGTAATGGGCATACCAATCCTGCCATGCGGTGGGAAACCCTCCTCCACCCCGGAAGGTATAGACGGTTCCTACCTGCCCCAATTCACCTGCCTGGATGATCTCCCAAGCACGGCGAAACTCCGGGAAGAAACGCACAACATGACCGACGCCAAAGGTCACCCCCGCCTTGCGACAGGCTTCAATCATGGCCAGCCCATCCTCCCGGCTCCGGGCCAAGGGCTTTTCGCAAAACACGTGCTTTCCCGCTGCAGCAGCCATTTCTACATGATCTCTGTGCAAATGGGTGGGAAGGCAGATATCCACTATATCTAGATCCTCTTCTGCCAACATGTCAGCTAAAGTGGCATAGCCCCTTACCCCGTACTTCTGGGCCAGCCTTTCCCGGCGGTCTTGCTGAATGTCGGCCACTGCTGCCAGCTGGCAGCCGGGAATCTCCTGGTAACTGGCAGCATGGACGGTACCCATGGTGCCCAGTCCGACGATGCCAACCCTCACAGCTTCTCACCTCCGTGAACTTCTAAGACTACCTGTCAGCTTTTTTCAAATGCTTCATCCGTTATAACAGAGCTGAACATTCGCTTTACTCTCGTTATTCTTTGGTCTCCATATGTTTCCTTCCCCCGGGGCGGTCATTTGCCGTCGGGAGAATTCTCTAAAATGGCCTGTTTAGCCAAGTAATCACAGTGGTTATTGAGTTCATTGTCGCTGTGGCCCTGTACTTTCACCCACTGAACCCGGTGGGTTGTTGTCAGTTCCAGGAGCCGCTTCCACAGGTCCTGGTTCTCCACCGGTTCTTTACGGGAATTCAGCCATCCGTTCCGCTGCCATTTGGCCAGCCAGTTCTGGCGAAAGGCATTGATCAGGTAAGCACTATCACTGTGGAGCTTTACCGAACATGGGCGTTTTAGGGCCTCCAATCCCCTGATGGCTGCCGTAAGCTCCATCCGCTGATTGGTAGTTGCAGGCTCGTAACCGCTGATCTCTTTTTGGTGGGGCCCGTAAATCAGTATGGCCGCCCAGCCCCCTGGTCCGGGGTTGCCGGAGCAGGCTCCGTCGGTATAGATTACAACTTCTGGTAAATCCAAAATAAGCTCATTCC
>JAAYGR010000070.1 GCA_012727675.1 Bacillota bacterium | reverse complement strand
ACCTGATGCTGAGCGCTTAACTCGTTTGGGAAGTGCATTGCGCTCTACTAGTCTGGATGAATTGCCCGAACTTCTGAATGTGTTTTTCGGACACATGAGCCTGGTCGGCCCACGGCCCCTGTTGCCGCAGTATGTGGAGCGCTATACTCCAGAGCAGGCTCGCCGGCATGAAGTCAAACCAGGGATTACAGGTTGGGCGCAGGTTAATGGAAGAAATGCCCTTACCTGGGAGGATAAATTCAGGCTAGACGTGTGGTATGTTGATAATTGGAGCCTTCTGCTAGACCTCAAGATTCTACTCAAGACCGTAGCAATAGTCGTAACCAGGGAAGGAATTAGCAGCGAGGGTCATGCTACAATGCCAGAATTTCGGGGGACAGAGGGTAGCGGTCGCAGTCGAGGGGATCGTGCCTTAAGTTAGAAGGTGTGGAGTTGAAATCGCTGGTTCGGATAATCTATGAGTTCGACAAATGTGTAATCGAGTCTCACAAGGTGGATGTCTGATGACGAAGATGCCAACTAGAATTGTCATTATCGGGGCAGGTGGTCATGGAAGCGTTGTGTGGGCCACGATAGAGGAAATAAAGGTCAATGATCAAGTTTCTGTGACTGTAATGGGCAGGGTTGATGATTCGATATCTGGGAGCAAATATGGGCTTCCGGTTATCGGAAAGCTGGATGACATTGCTCGTATATCGAGGTTGGAGCCTTCTCTACAGTTTTTTGTAGCCGAGATAACAAAAAGCGTAAATCCATAGCTTTGTTATTAGATCAACTTCATGTAGCATCACCCACCGTTGCTCATCCCAAGAGCATAATATCGCCCTTCGCACGTGCAGGTGACGGTAGCCTAATCTCTGCAGGGGCAATCGTCAACATAGGGGCCGATATCGGCAGACACTGTATAATTAACACTGGTGCTGTAGTAGAACACGACTGCAAGCTCGCAAATTATGTGCATATCGCACCTAATGCGACCTTGACAGGGAGTGTTACTGTCGGTGAGTGCGGTTTTGTGGGCGCAGGTGCTGTAGTTTTGCCGGGTGTAAAGATAGGTATCAATGTGATAGTTGGTGCAGGTGCGGTCGTCACCAAAGATGTTCCTGACGGTCATGTAGTTACAGGAGTTCCGGCCAGAATTAGAACGGTACAATGATACGTGCTTATGCAACTGCCTAAATGTTGAGTGCGTGTAGGTTTTTCACCATATACCACGAACTATTACATCAGCAAGGAAAGAGGCAAGACCATGTGGGATGACTAGTTATTCCTTGCCTATTCCTAACCTGGGTGATAATAATGTCTACGAATCAGAAGAATTTGTTGTTAGCTGTACATGATCTTGTCGTGATTAACCTAACTCTATACATAAGCCTCCTCCTTCGCTTCGGAATCGCCCTACCGAAGCAGTATTCTGAGCGGCTTTTCTCCACATGTGCCATATATTCACTTTGTTACATGTTCTCCCTAGCTATCTTTGGCATTTATAAGCGCATCTGGCGATATGCCAGTATCAGAGAGGCAGTGCTTTTGGGCCTTTCCATCCTTCTGGGGGCTACAGCTGCTACAACCTTGACGCTCTTCGTTGACCGCAGCCTCCTGTTGCCGCGTTCCGTAATCGCCCTACAATTTCTCATGGCCGGTATCCTCATCGCGGGGAGCAGGCTCTGCTTGAAACTAGGTATCGTTAGGCGGGTTCAGGCACATTTTTCTCGCGAGATCAAGAAAAACGTAATTATAGCAGGTGCCGGTGATGCCGGTGCTATGATCCTCAAGGAAATCCACAAACACATCGAACTAGGCATCAAAGTCCTCGGTCTAGTGGATGACGATCGGACCAAATTGGGCAAAGAAGTGTACGGTGCCAAAGTCCTTGGCACCACAGAAGACCTTGAAGACATACTCAAAGCCCATCCTGTAGATGAGGTAATTATCGCCATGCCTACAGCTCCCGGTACAGTAGTCCGCCGGATCGTCAATGCCTGCAACTCGCAGTCGGTAAAGACAACGATTCTACCCGCAATATTTGAACTGGTAACGGGAGATGTCAGCATAAGTCACCTGCGCGATGTCCAGGTGGAAGACCTGCTTCGCAGAGAACCAATCAGGATTGCCAATGATGAGATTGCTGAATACCTGGACCACAAACGAGTACTTGTTACCGGGGGGGCAGGGAGCATCGGTTCCGAGATCTGCCGACAGGTTGCTAGATTCCAGCCGGACTTGATCGCGGTCTTTGACAACTCTGAAAACAACCTTTACCGCTTAGAGCTGGAGATGAAGCAGAAGTACCCCCATGTCACTTTTATACCGGTAATCGGCAGCATTCAAGACCGGGCTCGGGTTGGTCAAGTCTTTGGGCATCTGCGGCCTCACGTGGTTTTCCATGCCGCAGCACATAAGCATGTGCCCATGATGGAGTATAACCCCTGTGAAGCAGTCAAGAATAACATCTTCGGCACAAAGATTGTAGCTCAGGCGGCAGACAGATACCGAGTAGAGAGGTTTGTCCTCATTTCCACAGACAAAGCCGTTAACCCCACCAACGTCATGGGTGCGACTAAGCGGGCTGCTGAAATGGTGGTTCAGTACATGAATGAGCACAGCTCAACGCGATTCATGGCAGTCCGCTTCGGTAATGTGCTGGGCAGTGATGGCTCGGTAGTACCCCTATTTAAGAAACAGATTGCCGAAGGCGGCCCGATAACAGTCACCCATCCAGAGGTTACCCGCTATTTCATGACTATCCCCGAGGCCTGCCAGCTGGTGCTCCAGGCCGGGGCTATCGGTGAAGGTGGAGAAGTCCTGCTCCTGGATATGGGAGAACCGACCAAGATCAAAGACCTCGCTGAGGATCTGATCAGGTTCTCAGGCTATGAACTGGGAAGAGACATAGAGATCAAGTACATCGGCCTTAGGCCGGGAGAAAAGCTCTATGAAGAGCTCCTGCTTGATGAAGAAAACACTACAGCCACCCGCCATGAGAAGATCTATATCGCAAACTTAGCCAAGTATGATGTGAACAAGTTCACCAGCATCTTGGCAGAGCTACAGACAGCAAGCCAGGGGGGCAATGAAGAAGCTGTAAGGCTTATGCTGGAAGAGTTAGTTGAGACATATCATCCAGCAGAAACCCCGGCGGCGCTGGTGGCGGTGGGTTCGGATT
>JAAYGR010000069.1 GCA_012727675.1 Bacillota bacterium | reverse complement strand
CAAGAGTAGGACTATCGGTTTCATGAGAATATCCCCCCAGTCTTGTTGGGATTTTCGGCGGTATGGGGCCATAACCTCTTTTTTCGGCCCCTACCAAGTTATGGAATAAGGATGGCCCAAGGTGAACTGTTTGTTACAGTATACTGACAGAGTCCTACTTGGGCAGGATTTTGATTTGACCAATAGAAAACAAGTAGATGGTATGCAGTGGAATCCTGGATACATAAGCATCGACCTGGTAAATTGAAGAACACCGGTGTCTCGAGGGAATGGGCAGCAGTTAGACAGCCAATCTATCTACTGGAGGTTGAGGTGGATGACTGATAACCAGGTGGTTCAGCTAATAGCCAGTACCCGCCAACGGCTTCTCGGTCGGGAAGCGGAAGTGAAGCAGCTGCATCTATTGTTCGGGTTTGATGCTTTCATTGACCAGATCTCAGATCTGGTGGATAAGCGTGAGGATTTCCAGCACTTTCAGAGGGTGGAAACCATCCAGGGTTTTGGGCAGAAGATTAGTAATGCTGCCGGCTTGAGTACCAGCCTCGAGTATGTACCCCGTTACGTCAAGACAGGGGGCAGTGCAGTTAGTATGGCAGCAACCATGGCTAGTGCCGGCTGCAGTTTTACATATATTGGGTGTATAGGCTATCCTGCAGTGAATCCCGTGTTCGAAGATTTTGCAGCTTCAGCAGTTCAGTGTTTTAATGTCGCCAATCCGGGACAAACCTTAGCTTTGGAATTCCAAGATGGAAAGATTATGTTATGTAATACTTCGCCGTTAAGCGACATTACCTGGGATAGAATCTTGTCTGAAGTAGGGAAAGATAAGTTAAGGGCTTTGATCCAGCAAAGTCAGCTGGTCGCAACCATTAATTGGACCATGATTCCCGAAATGAACTCGATTTGGGAGAAACTGCAGAGCGAGATTTTACCGGAGATCACCTTTAGCGGTGAACCGCCTTTGTTCTTTCTGGACCCCATCGACCCAGAGAAACGGACCGGCGAGGATTGGCGGGAGGCTATGGAAATCTATGCCCGTTTCTCTTCCCATTACCGGACCATATTGAGCATAAACCGCAAGGAAGCCACCGAGGTGGCGAAGGCGTACGGGATTAAGTTCCCAGTATCTCTCAATGAGGTCGGCCTTAGGGAGCTGACAGAGGCTATCGCCGATGCCATGGGTCTTTACGGTGTGGTAGTTCACCCGGTTGATGGAGCGGGAGCTGTGATTGATGGCGAGTATTACTTTGCCCCGGGTCCCCATACCAGCACTCCGGTTTTGACCACCGGTGGAGGGGATAATTTCAATGGAGGTTTCTGTCTAGGCCTGCTTCTGGGGCTGCCGCCGCAGCAGGCTTTAACTGTTGGTGCAGCTACCTCCGGCTACTATGTCCGGACGGGACGCAGTCCATCATGGGACCAGCTGATAAACTTCCTCGCTTGCTGGGAACGGCATGTGGGAGAGGATTTTAGTGATTACATGTAAGCTATCGATGGAGTTTCTTGCGCAGCATGTTTATCCTGTAAGCTACAAGAGATTGAGCCGGTAAGTAATCGGAGAACTGATTCTAGCAGCTTCGGAAACGCTATTTAGGAGAGTGAATTTGTTTTGGTAGTCCAAATGGTCTTTGGGTTGTTAGGTGGACTGGGTCTGTTTCTTTTTGGGATGCACCAAATGGGTGACGGCCTCCAAAAGGCAGCCGGCAGCAGGATGCGCCGCTTGCTGGAAGTGTTGACTACCAATCGGCTGTTGGGCGTGCTTTTGGGGACAGT
>JAAYGR010000068.1 GCA_012727675.1 Bacillota bacterium | reverse complement strand
ATCACGGTATGTCGGTAAAACTCATTGAAACTGAAGAGCGAAGATGCCAAATACTTTCAGAGCTGCTGCCCCATGCCTTGGTTATCTGGGGAGATGGGACTGATCCTAGACTCCTCAAAGCAGAAAACATCGCTGGAATGGATGCCTTTGTAGCGTTGACCGGCCGGGATGAAGACAACATACTGCTGTCCCTCTTGGCCAAACAGCTGGGTGCCGGTAAAGGCATTGCCAAAGTCAGCCGCCCGAATTATCTGTCTTTGGCCCAGGCAATTGGAGTCGACGCAACCGTTACCCCCAGCCTGATTACCGCCGGCGAAATCCTGCGGTTGGTACGGGGCGGTCCGGTGATGTCTCTATTCATGCTCTTGGGCGGCCAGGCTGAAATCATCGAATTCTTGATCCGGTCGACATCGCCGGTGGTTAATAGCTCGCTTAAGGATTTGGCCCTTCCCAAGGAAGCACTGGTTACAACTATCGTGCGGGACAATGATATCATTGTCCCACGGGGTGATACGGTAATCAGGGCCAACGACCGACTAATTGTCATCTGCAAGATGGAGGAAGTACCGGCAGTAAAGAAGCTCTTTGGGTCCGAAGAAAGGAAGTCCGGCGGTGGATTTTGGCGTCGTCTTAAGGGTACTAAGTTTACTCCTCATCGTTGAAGCTGCTGCTATGACCCCATCCCTTGGGGTCGCAGTTTATCATGGGGAACATGATATAACTGCTTGGATCATTTCCATTGCAGTTACCCTACTTCTGGGCTTGATCGGGTATTGGCAGACCCGAAAAGGCGGCTTTGTCCGCTACCGGGAAGGCTTCATGATTGTGGGTCTGGGTTGGGTTTTAGCTTCCTTCTTCGGCATGGTGCCTTTTCTGCTTTCTGGGGCCTGTGGTTCTGTTATAGATGCCTTTTTCGAAACTGTTTCAGGGTTTACCACCACCGGTGCCACAGTACTGCGGGATATTGAAAGCCAACCCCACGGGATCCTCTTTTGGAGGGCAATGACCCAATGGCTGGGAGGCATGGGAATGTTGGTGTTGGCGCTGGCTATTCTGCCGGCAGTAGGTCTTGGGACCTTTCAGATTTTCAAATCAGAAAGTTCCGGTCCAACACCGGGGAAGCTGGTTCCCAGGATGGGTCGCACAGCTCAGATTCTTTACACCATCTACATCGTGCTCACCCTGGCGCAGATCATTGCCTTGAGACTTGCGGGTATGGATTGGTTCAATTCCGTCACCCATGCCTTGGCCACCATGGGCACAGGAGGCTTTTCTACCAAGAATGCCAGCATCGGTGCCTTTGCTAATCCAGCGGTTCAGTGGGTGATATGTGTGTTCATGCTGCTGGCCTCCATCAACTTTTCTCTGTACTACGAGCTCCTAATGGGCAACGCCAAGTCTGCAGCAAGGGATGGAGAGTTGAGGCTGTTTCTTGCCGTTGTCGTTATCTCAATTCTGGTTGTGACTGTAAATATCAGGGGTTTGTATGGATCAGCGGGTGAAGCTCTGGAAAATGGGGTGTTCCATGTTGTGTCATTTGTGTCCAGTACAGCATTTGTCGCCGATGATTACCAAAGGTGGCCGGAACTAAGCAGGACGATAATTTTCCTCTTGAGCATCCTCGGTGCATGTGCCGGTTCCACCAGCGGAGGGATCAAGCACATCCGGTTGCTAATTGTACTTAAGTATTTGAGGCGTACCCTTCACCGGCTGATTCACCCCCAGGCGGTGATTCCCCTTCGGGTTAATCACCGTCCTGTCTCTGAGGAAGTGGTGCAGAGTGTCTTGGGGTTTCTTGTGGCATACGGACTGCTCTTTGTCCTGGTGACCCTCATTCTTTCCACCCAGGGGATGGATTTGCTCAGCAGCTCATCGGCGGCGGCTGCAGCCTTGAGCAATGTAGATATAGGCTTCGGGATGGTTGCCCCTACCGCAACCTATGCCGGCCTTACCAGCATAAGCAAACTTGTCCTTGCTGGTGCCATGATCCTGGGCAGGCTTGAGATTTTCACCATACTGGTTCTGTTGGTCCCGACATTTTGGCAGCGCTAAAGAAAAGTCAATTAGTTGTATATCCGATTCTGCTCTCCACCCGCGGCGGTGGGGAGCTTTTTTATGGACGACCTTCACCGTGTTTCGACCCCTTGTCTGATAGGGCAGCTAATGGAGCGAAGCTCTTGCTTGCAGGAGGCCAGGCTTAGGGGATAAGACCCACATAGGAGGAACCCCCTGCGTTTGAGAGGAAACATTAGACCTAGAGAGTTAACTCTAACTAAGGGGGGTGTGCGTAGTGCAGGTTCAAAAAAGGTACACAGAGGTAATAACCCGCAAGTATCCCGAGGCAGTGGTGATTGCCATCGCCAAGGACCAGCAGGGTAAGTACAATCCCATCACCCTAGGGTGGACAATGATTACTTCCCATCAGCCCCCGATGATGGCCATCGCCGTCGGTCACAAGCGCTATTCTAGAGAAGCCATTGAAGGAGCTGGGGAATTTGTCATTGCATTTCCGTCTAGCTCCATGGCGGAGGCGGCACTTTTCTATGGGACCAAATCAGGCCGGGATATTGACAAATTCAAGGAACACCCCATTGCTACAGAACCTGCCGTCGAAATTGATTCACTGCTCT
>JAAYGR010000067.1 GCA_012727675.1 Bacillota bacterium | reverse complement strand
ATCCCAAACGGGATTTGATTCTGGCTTAACAAAATTCTCGCACAAGCTTTCTGTACGCTGTTCAGTTTTCAAGGTTCAAGGTGTGTCGCCGGCTCAACCGCCCGGCAAGTTCTTATTATACTTGCTGCTTGTCTGACTGTCAAGCCCGTATAGGTGTTTTTCTTTAACTGGACAGCTAAATTCAGCCATCAACTGTTTCCGGGCCGCCTTTAGCCTTCTTAAGCAGATACATGTATTTTCTCTCGGCTGCTTCCACAGAATAAACGGCATAATCCACTAGATCAGGATCCTCTACGTTGTCGAAGTACGCCATGGCGCTGAGCCATTCCTGCCTAGCCTGCTCGATCAAGGTTCCCAAATCATCAGCCGATGATTCCTCCACAACCTGGTCTTCCACCAGGGAAAACTGATCATACATCACCTTCCACAGGTTTTGCAAGAACTGCCTTGCCATAGGATATCCCCCCACAGCAGCCCTATGGTTATGGTTGCTATGGTAAGTCTATCCCCGTCGCTAGCAAAATATGTCAATTTACCGCTATCTAGCTTTACAATTCCCGCCGGCCTTCTAATGCCTTGGCCAAAGTGACTTCATCGACGTACTCCAAATCGCTGCCCACAGGCATTCCGTGGGCCATCCTGGTCACCTTGATGCCCAGTGGCTTCAGCAGCCGGGCCAGATACATGGCTGTAGCCTCACCCTCGACGTTGGGATCGGTTCCCAAGATAATCTCCTGGACAGTATCGTCCTGCAGACGCTGCAGCAGCTCTTTGACCCGTATATCTCCAGGGCCAATGCCGTCGATGGGTGAAATAGCCCCATGCAAGACATGATAGAGGCCTTTAAACCCGGTCCGTTCCAGCGCGATAACATCCTTGGGCTCCTCAACTACGCAGATAATACCCTGGTCACGACCTGGCGAAGTGCATATCGGACAGGGGTCTGCTTCTGTCAAATTGCTGCATACAGAGCAGTAAATGGTCTTCTCCTTAGCTTCTACAATGGCCTCTGCCAGGTTTTCGGCAGCTTCCCTAGTCCCGCTGATAATATGAAAGGCTAGCCTTTGAGCTGTCTTGGGTCCAATACCCGGCAGCTTGGCCAACTCTTCCACCAACCGGGCTATAGGCCTTGCATATATAGACATGTAACCCTAACCCCTTTGTGTTAGAACAGTCCTCCCGGTAAACCGGAAAGATCCAGGCCGCCGGTGACTTTGGCCATCTCAGCAGCGCTCATTTCCTGAGCCTTGCGAATGGCCTCATTAACTGCAGCCAGCACCATATCCTGGAGCATCTCCACATCTTCTGGATCAACTGCACCGGGATCGATCTCTATTTCTTTTACCTCCAGATGTCCATTGACCACAACCCGGACAACTCCGCCGCCGGAGGTAGCTTCAACAGTCTTGGCTTCCAGCTCTTCTTGAACTCGAGCCATCTCAGCCTGCATCCTCTGGACTTCTTTCATCATCTTTCTCATGTTTTTCACGGTGCTTTAACCCCTCTCCGATTCATACCTAACCTCCTGCACTGTTCCGCCGAAGATCTTCAAGGCGGCATCTAGTGCAGGATTTCCAGAATCACCGGCCGCCGCCTGAGCGGCCTGTATCCCGCTGGTTTCACCAAGGGTCTCCGCCGGTTCTTCCTCTAGACCTTGAGAAAAACCATCGGCCTCCCGAGTTTCATCTTCGAAACAGCAAACTACTTCCATGGGCCTTTCTGCCACTTGGCTTAGAACCCTCTCCAGCACATCCTTGTTACGGGGCTGTTCGAGGCTGACTTTATGAAACTCCATGGCCCGGGGAAAAACCAACAGCAGTCTGCCGTCTTCATCGAATCCCACCGGTTTGGACTCCCGCAAAAACGCTTCTACCGGCGCCTGCCTCTCCTGCCGCAGTTTCTCTGAAACATCGCTCCACCTTGCTAAAAGACGCTTAAGCTCATCTTGCCCGCTGGCCGCAGGCTGTGGTGAGATCGCCGTCTCAGACTTTGGCTGCAGCTCCTCTTCCTCCGAGTTCTGCCTAGGTTCCCCGGTGTTAGCTAGGTCGTCTGCTTCTTCCTCAACTGCCAAAGGTGAGGCCTTACGGTTAGCCAGCATCTCCGCTACTAATTTTTCCAGACGCTGAACCCGCTCGGTCAGCTTTGACACTTCTGCTGCCTGAATTTGTCTTTCTCGGCTGGGGCCCCCTTTAGTTTGCTCCTCTGAACCCCTGATCACTGCCATTTCAAGGGGCAGCCAAACAGGAGAGACCCAGCGCATATCAGCTAAGGCACCGGCCAACAGGTCGATGAGACTTAGGATTCGCTCCATTGGCAAAGAACTAAGATCTACCCAGTTCTTTACCATAACCCCCGGCACTTCTCCCTGACCATCGGCTGGGAGCTTTGCCTTACCGGCTGTGCCGGCCTTGGCCAGCATCAGCTCCCGCAGAAAGCTGATGCAGTCTTTAGTCAGCTGCTGAACATCAGCCCCACCGCCGATTATATCGTGTAGGAGGTTTAGGGCAGCTAATCTCTCCGTTCCAGCTATATGGTTAAGCAGCTTACCAATTTGCTCTTCAGGGACAACGCCCAACAGCTCCGCGATATGCTTCTCTTCAATGCGCTCCCCTTGGAAGGAGACCGCTTGATCCAAGAGAGCCAAGGCATCCCGCATGCCTCCCCCGGCGTGACGTCCGATTAAGTGTAGTGCGGCAGGCTCCACATCTAGGCCCTCAGCTTCGACTACCTGCTGCAGCCGCATCACCACTTGCTCTGTAGTAAAATTATGGAACTCAAAACGCTGGCAGCGGGAGGCAATGGTGTTGGGAACCTTATGGGCTTCAGTGGTAGCTAATACAAACACTACATACTCCGGAGGCTCTTCCAAGGTCTTAAGCAGAGCATTGAAAGCATCTGCTGTGAGCATATGAACTTCATCAATGATGTATACCTTGTACCCACCTTCGGTGGGAGCAAATCTAACATTCTCCCTAAGATCCCGAATCTCATCGATACCCCGGTTTGACGCGCCGTCAATCTCCACGACATCCATGGCATAGCCTTCACTGATCAGTTTGCAGTTGGAACAAACGTTACAGGGTTCCGGTGTCGGTCCCTGCACACAGTTTAGTCCTTTAGCTAACAGCCGGGCTAAAGAGGTTTTCCCTGTTCCCCGGGGCCCAGAAAACATGTATGCATGGGCAACCCGTCCCCGGCGCAGGGCATTGCGCAGAGTTCGCACAACAGGTTCTTGACCGACCACGTCTTCAAAACTCTGGGGCCGGTATTTCCGGTAGAGGGAAAGATAGGACATGCCACCGCCTCCGCACCACTACATTTCCCTTTAGTACATTCTTATTGCAGATCTGATCTCCTGCCAATTAGTTGCTGGGGCCTCTGAATAGAAAAAGGCCTCAGCCCTTTACACAAAAAAGACCGGAATAGACTCCGGTCGAAAAATAATTGCCGTGCACCCGTCTTCGAATTGGCACTTCCAGGTGGCACCCAAGTAGTTAGCTCGGACTAGGCACCCTTGCGGCACATAAGGTGATCCACTTACCGCTGCTTCCTCCCGGACCTGACGGGGT
>JAAYGR010000066.1 GCA_012727675.1 Bacillota bacterium | reverse complement strand
CCACCACCTGATCCTTTTCCACAACATAAAAGGAATTACTCAGGTTGACAACTGTGCATACATGGACTGGGATCACTTCCACCTGCTGGCCGATGGTAAACGCACCCTCAGGAGCAGCGACGAAACCGTGCTCTTCATTCACCTTCACGATTCTGGCCTCAGGTGCCCCTTTTATGACGCCATGTCCAAATCTAGGATGGGCCGCCTCAGACAGCACCTTTGACCCCGCATCCAAGATATACCGCTCCGCGGCCGGATGACTCACCACCGTTGCCTTGACTGTCAGGGCACAGTCACTCTCGGTTGTGAAAAAGGCATTTTGCTGAACATCGTTAAAAACATATGTACCTGGACGCCATTCTGTTATCCCCGGAACAGGGACATCGGCATAGCAGGCTGGAGTTGACCCTGTGCTGACTGTTTCAATATTGAATCCCGCTCTCCGCAGCTCATCGGCAGCAGTAACCAACTTCTGAGCAGATATCCTAGCCTGCTCCTCCACCTCCCGAATATTGGCACAGCCGTACAGATGCCCTTCATGGGTCATCACTCCCACGAGATCCAGGTTCCCAAAATGGGCCATTTCCCGAGCCAGACCCACGGCTTGTTCAGGAAGAACGCCATCACGGCTGCCTCCGGTATCTACAATCATGGACACTCTGAACTTGATTCCTGCCGCTTTAGCGACGCTATCTAGCTTTGCTGCCGCGGTGTAGCTATCAAATGCCAGGGTCAGTTTACAGCGTCGGGCCAATGCCGCGGCCTTGGCCAGCTGATAATCACCAACCATCGGGTAAGCAACAAGGAGATCGTGCACACCTGCATCAGCCATAACCTCCACTTCGCTGATTGTAGCGCAGGTCAGCCCGACGGCCCCTGCTGCCAACTGCATTTGTGCGATCTCCTTATTCTTATGGGTCTTCATGTGGGGCCGCAGATTGATACTCCGACCCTTGGCCTTCTCTGCCATGTGAGTAATATTGTGGCGAAGTATTTCCAAGTCTACCACGAGTACCGGAGTAGGCAGCTGTTCTTTTCTCAACATGATGAAACCCTCCCAGCGCCATTATCTTCCAAGCTAAAGCACAACCGGCACCCGATTACGCAAGGCTACCTTGTAAGGAGTCACTTCACAATCGTAAGCGAGAATCTTTACCCCGGCCTCAGCTGCTTCATCAACGACTTGGCCAAAGGTTGGGTCCATACGTCGGTTGGGGGAAAACACCACTGCATCTTCCCTCTGGATGATAAAAACCAAGTATGCAACAAAGCCTTCATCGAGGCTGTCAATGAGATCCCTTATGTGTCGGGCTCCCCGGGAGGTAGGAGCATCGGGGAAAAGAGCCGTTCCCTCCTCCACCAAAGTAACCGACTTCACTTCAACCAGGGCTTTTTCCTCAGTGTTTTCCAGAAGAAAATCCAGCCTGCTGTCGTTAAAGGTTACCTCTGCCCGTAAATCGGTATAGGAGGCGAACTCACCAAGAGTTCCATCCTTGACCCCTTGGGAGAACAATCGGTTGGGAAGGTGGGAATCTACTGAAACCCAACACTTGTGGTCGCCGTTCTCGTAAAGCACCTTCGCCAGGCGGCCCCTGGTCTTGTGGTTCCCAGATCTTGGGAAAGGCTCAACAACTACTTCTGCATCGGGAACCAATAGCTCGGTCATTCGACCAGAACTAGGCACATGCACCGGCACGGCGCCCTCTTCCTTTAGTTCTACTAGACATACAAACCGATTAAGCCTTTTGACAAACCTACCAGTTTTTACCTCGGCACGCAGCTCCATGTCACTGAAGGTCGCCATCGGCACCGCCGCCGCACGCTTGACAAATTCCGTAGAATTCCAGTCTATGGAACATAACCTTATGTCCGCTAGCCTTCTCGGCCTCGGCATCCAGTCCTTGAGCTACCGGCATATCAATATCGTATACGTTCCCACACTCAGTGCAGGCAAAATGATAGTGGTTCTCCGGATTGCCGTCAAACCGACTGCAGTCACTGCTAAAAGATAACTCCAGGGCTTGTCCAGACTCCACCAAAATCCGCAGGTTGCGATAGATGGTGCCCAGACTGATATTAGGGAGTTCTTTCCTCACTTCCTGGTAGACCCAGTCGGCTGTAGGATGGGTATCTGTCCCCCGCAGAACAGACAAGATCACTTCCCGCTGTTTGGTGTTCCGTACGAACCCCCGTTTCGTTTCAGACATAAAATCGCCCCCAGAAGCACAAAAAACTGCAAACAATAATGATTACCAAATACATCTTAGCACTCTAATTCTACTCTGTCAACGCATGGGGGCTCTTTGAGAGTTTCTCCCTGGTTCTCGTGGAGGGCGACCAGAAAACCACATAGGAACCAGAAAATACTAGCAAGATTCGCTCCGTGGATAGTATTATCTACTTGCTGGTGGATTAAGGTGCCGATCAACGCAGACAGCATCCCTAGAGCCAAGGGACAACGATAGCTCCTGACCACACGATAGCCGGCACTAACACTAAGGCCGATCACTGCAATCAGGAGTACCAGGCCGGGAATGCCGTATTCAGCCAGTGCCTGCAGGAAGAAATTATGGGCAAAGGCCATGGAATTACCTCTAGGAGAGTATTGCCGATAGACATGGGGGAAAACTGCTGTTCCTACTCCAAAAACCAGATGGTCAGGGATAAGGTTCAACGTGACCATCCACACTTCGATTCGATCTTTATTGCGTTCCAGGCTAAAAATATTCTGCATCCGCCGCTGCAGGCTTGGATTTGCTCCCACCAGCATTGCGACGATCAGCAGCCCAAGAAGCAACCATATCATGTTCCTGCGCTTACTGAAAACTGCATAGATGGCAGCGCCTCCTGCGAAACCTAGCCAAGCACCCCGGCTATAAGTAAACAAGAGACTTGGTATTCCAGCAAGGGCAACAAGGCCTACTCCTAATTTCAGGCGAGGCTTTCGGAGCAGATCAGCATAGCTCCAGGCGAGTAGTATAGAGATGAGTAAACAGGTCCCACTACCATTAGGTCCATGTCCAAGAAGCCGCAGTCGAGCCATGCCTTGAATCTGGCTGGCATAAACACCGTAAATAGATGAAGCCAGCAACCCAACAACGAGGAAGGGCATGGTTCTCCGCAGAATCCAGCAATCTTCCCACAAAAGGTCGCCAGCCCGGAAAAAGAAAACTACTATTATGAGGGCGAAACCAACGGTGCTGGGAAAAGCTATGTCAGGCCTGATGGAAACTAGGCTGCCGACAACTGCCCAAAGTCCAAGCAGTACAAACAATACCAGCGCGTGCCGCTTCGTGCCCTGTACCTGCTGGAAGTCTATAGGTGGACCAGCTACCTGGTGGCCGAATATACGGGTCCGGATCAATACCACCAGTGAATCCACCAGCAAAAGCAATACACTGGCAAGTGTCGATGCCAGAGGGATACCCAAAAAGAATAGGCTCCATCCTAGAAGAAGTAAAGGCCGCTGCCTTAGCAAAGAGAGAGTGATTCTCTCCCCCTTAGGGGTAGATTTATTCTGACTGGTTGACAGGAATTCCTCCGCTGGTTCGGTAACTACATCAAAAAGGGCTAATGACATTGCAATTCTACTCCTTTAGAGACGACAACTCTCAAAGCTTCATGGCTCCGCTGACACTCCTCGACTACTTCCACGTTCGCCATCGGATTCCTGTCTGCCCCAGGTGATAACAACCAGGAGCCCGCAATTTATCCTTGTCAACGACAGAGAAATGTGCTATTATAATTTTGTCGCACAAAATGCGACACAGTCATCCATTCGATAAGCACAGCTTGCCGAAGTGGCGGAATTGGCAGACGCCCACGACTCAAAATCGTGTGGGGTAACCCCCCGTGTGGGTTCGAGTCCCACCTTCGGCACCAGCAAATAAACCCCAGTCTAACTGGGGTTTTGTGCTTTGTCTAGAGCAGCTGCTTTTGACCCCGACAACGCTTAGTCACTTATTTGCCATCACAATGGTTGTGTTTCCAGTTCGCCACACCATTTCGACTGATGCAAAACCAGCTTTCCTTAACATGGCAATTTGGTTTGCAACTGTACAGGGAGTATCAATATGATAAAGCTCACCATCAGGGATATTCATTTCCCGCCGGAGCCGAGCACTCTCGGCAAACATCCGGTCCTCCTCTGATTGCTCTATTACCATGTAATCAGACTCAATGTAGACGCCCTTCTCTTTTAGCGCCTTACATATTTTGGTATACAGGCCAGTCTTCTCAGAATGAGAAAAGTGATGCATTGTTTGAAATGAGATCGCTGCATCGAAAACACCCTCGCCCAAGTCAACATCAAAGTAATTCCCGCAGATTAGCTCTAGATTTCTCTCTGGGTGTTTTCCCTTGAGCTTATCCAGCATTTCCTGAGACAAATCAATTCCCACAACAGAAACACCTGGAAATCTGTTGAATAACTCATCAAGTTCAAGCCCAGTACCGCAGCCCAAATCCAAAATGGTCTTAGTGCCTTCTGGAACAAGCTCTGCCATCTTTATATATCCTTCTCTACATCCCTCCACATCATTGAGCATGTGCTCATCATAGATGTCAACACGGGCAGCAAAGAAGTCACTCATTTTTTCCAGTAGGCGCTTTTCCATACTCGTGTTTTCGGCACCTCCCCACTAAACCCCGTATGGCTATGAGAACTCAATCCAAAGACCCTGTGGCTTGGCACTCTACTCCACTTAAACAGAGCTGAGTACCCTCTGACTCTCTCGCTTTCCATTCGGCATGGACGATCCGGTTCCGACCGGCAGCTTTCGCCTTATACATTAGCTTATCAGCAAAGTCCACAATCTCCTCCAAAGACACCTCTGGTGAATACCCCACGGTGGTTACCCCAAAACTAGCTGTAACATAAGGGGAAACAGGAGAATCTTCATGTTCGATCTTTAGGTCAGCAATTCTCTGCTTAATTCTTTCGGCTACCTTGACTGCCGAGTGAATATCCGTATCCGGCAATACACAAGCGAACTCCTCTCCACCATACCGAGCGGCCAAATCAACGGATTCCCTTATAGAGTCTGCTAAGGTCCCACCGATCCGCCGCAGAACGTCATCGCCCATGACGTGACCATACCGGTCATTGTAATACTTGAAGTGATCAAGATCGAACAAGATGATTGAGAGCCTAGAGTTTGAACGTCTAAGCCGCGAGTACTCACGTTCCAACGTCGCATCAAAGGATCTTCTGTTAGCTATCCCCGTCAAGCTGTCCATATTGCTCAACTCTCTCAGCTGCCTATTTGACTCTTCCAGTGCCAGCTCTATATCCTTTCGTTCAGTTATGTCTGTCAGCATGGCGAAAGAGCCCTCAAATCTTCCGAAATCATCGGTAATTGCCTTAGCAGAAATCAAGAACCAGCGCTTCTTTCGATCCTTTCCCAACAGGCAGGACTCATAGACGGAATCCTTGCCGCTGCGCCGTAAGGACTCTTGGTAATCATGGACATCGAGATGGCTTTCCGGGAAGAAAGAAACATAGGACCTGCCAAGCATCTCATCAACTGTATATCCAAGGACCGAAGCCATCTTTTCATTGGCAAAGGTAACCCGAAAATCCTGGTCAAACACGAGAATACCCTCAATGGCCGTCTCTACGACAAGTTGGAACTGAATTTTGCTCTCTTCTAAACTCCTTTGCATCTCGGCTACCTGAAGATCACTTCTTTCCTTGGCAAGCATCAGCATAATATATCCGCTGATCAAGAATATGCAGAAGCTAGTTGCAGGTACCACGCCGAAGATGCGGGTACCGCCTAGAGTTAGGGCAAACTCGCAGCCCTCTCGTCTGTCTTTGATGATAGTCTAAATCACCCTACTTCTAATCAACCTTAAATCTCTCAATCAAGGACAAAAGCTTCTGAGCCATCTGATTGAGACCGTACACCGATGAAGAGATCTCTTCAATGGTTGCCGACTGCTCTTGGGTTGCGGCTGCCATTTCCTGAGCACCGGCGTCAATTTCTTTGGTATCTTCGCTAATGGCTCTAATCCTCTCCCCGATGTCATTAATAGCACTGATGATTGTGGATAAGAGTCTCCCACTGTCATCAACAACCCGGGCCGTCTCATCCACACTAACCACACTTTTTTGCATACCTTCGACTGCCTGTTGGGTTTTTTGCTGAACCTCGGTAATCAAGTCCCTAATGTTCTCAGCAGCCCTACCGCTCTGCTCGGATAACTTGCGAACCTCCTCTGCTACTACAGCAAAGCTCCGGCCGTGTTCTCCTGCCCTGGCAGCTTCTATGGCTGCATTGAGGGACAGTAGATTGGTTTGATCGGCAATGGCTGAAATGGCTTGGACAATCTTGTCAATTTCCGAAGAGCTGGAATCCAAGCTCTTAATTATCTCCGACAGCTTCTGGATACTGAGGCCAAGTTCTTCCATCTGCTTGGAAGTCTTCTCCAAAGCAGCTTCCCCATCGGACGCCATGGTTCTAATGGCAGAAGTCGAATCAGAAACGTCACCAACATTGGTGTTCATAGATGACACGGTCTGGGAGAAGCTGTTGGCGCTGGTAGCAACTTCTTCAATTGAGGCCGCTGTCTCCTCCGCTGCCGCAGATAGCTGGGTTGACGTATCCAGAATGGTACTGACCGAGACTTTAACGTTTTCAATTATGCTGCTGAGGTTGTGGATCATCTTGCTGAAAGAGGCTGCCAGCTGCCCAATTTCATCCTGGCCCTTAGCGTTTATTACCTCCGTAAGGTCACCATCACTTACCTTCTCTGCACTCTTGGTTAGCTCTACAATTGGATTAGATAGGGAAATGGCAAGCCCATAAGCTATTACATACCCGATAGCCAAAGAAACCACAGTCATGAGGATAATAATGGTTCGTACCTGGAAGATACTACCCAGAACATCCTCTGGGGACGCCTCTACAGCAATTGACCAACCGTTCTGAGCAATAGGTGCATAGGCTAGTAATCTAGTGCGGTTTCCCGAAGTGTAGCTGCCTACACCGGAACCGCCTGCCAACATCTTTTCGACAATCGGGTTTAGTGTCGGTTCGCGGAAGATCAAATCCGAACTGCCGATGTATTCCGGATTGGGATGGCCAACAATTAAACCTGAATCATTTATCAACCAGCCGTGGCCGTAACCTGCTAAGTTCATACTCTCAGCCACTCGCTGGAGGTACTGCCTCCCACATGCCTTTTGCTCTTGGTGTATGTCACCCCTATATGCATTCCTCCTTCCATTGGCGTAGGCTTAGGCGGTTATTGTCACTGCCGGTGGCGCTAGGCGATGACGTATTCTATAGCTTTCACCTTTTAGTGAGATGACATGGGCATGGTGCAGAAGCCTATCTAGGAACGCTGCTGCTGTTGCCGGCTGGTCAAAGAGTTG
>JAAYGR010000065.1 GCA_012727675.1 Bacillota bacterium | reverse complement strand
TCTTTCAAACACGTGTCCCAATGTAACGATCATGTAACGGAATGTTCCCGCTGAGCAGAACGGTGGTGTATGCGGCCTGGGGTTCTCCAATACATCTACAACCACTCAGTGCGTCAGGCTGAGCGCAGCTCATTGTAGAATGAGCTATAGAATAAGGTGTTGGCTAGAGGCCTACGACTCGTCTGACCGGATATTGTGCCATTCCACGGCGAAAACGGTGCCGGCCCCTGGAGAGGTCTCAACATGGATCACGCCAGCTGTTTTTTCGCATGCTTCCTTAACTATTGCCAACCCTAAGCCGGCTCCGCCGGTGGCTTTCTGCCTTGCCGGATCTACTCGATAAAACCGTTCAAAGATTTTGTCCAGATGCTCAGGCGGTATACCCGGCCCGTTGTCTGAAACCTCAAGCACCATTTTGTTGCGATTTTCCGGGAAATCCAAGGTCACAGCGACAGTCCCCCCGGGGGGCGTGAACTTGATGGCATTGTCCAGCAGGTTAGCCACGATAAGCCTGAATAACAACGGGTCTATGGGTACTTCGCCGCCAGTTTGATACCTCTGTATGATTTCAAGGTTTCGTTCGCTAATGGTAGCTGCCCGGGACTTGATTAGCTCTTTGATTATCTTGGCAGGGTTGGCCTGCTGTGGTTTAGACGGAGCAGTTCCGCTTCTGGCACGGAGTAGCGATAGGATGCTCTCTGCGGTCTGCTGCAGATCTAAGATCTCAATGTGGATATCGTTAATCAATTCAGGCAGTTCATCAGGTTCAGGAGGGGATATCTCCATAGATTCAACTAAGGCACGCATTGACGCAAGCGGCGCCCTAAGTTCATGGGCGGCAGCCATAAGAAACTGTTCTTGCCTTTCCATGGTGTTCTCAATCGCTTGAGCCATGTAATTGAAAGAAGCACCCAGCTCCCGGGTTTCTAAGGGTCCTTTAGGCGACACCCTGGAATCCAGCCGGCCAGAGGCCATCATCCTGGCCGCTCTCGAGAGGTCTGACAAGGGTTCTGAAATCGTCGTTGAAAGATGCCACGCAAACGCCACAGCAACCACTGAAGCAATGCCCCCACCCCACACCACCATACCCATGACACTTCTATACTGACTGACGATGTCTTTTAAGTCCTGTGCGATGAACACAGCCCCGCCAGTGCCATCCCAATCTGCAGGAACCGCGACATACATCGCAAAGCTTCCGTCAGGGAGGTAGTAGGTGTTTGCTCCTTCCCTGCCGGATAAAGCTGCCCTTACCTCATCAAAGCCGAGTTTCTTAAGCGCCATACCTGGGTCGGACGCCGAGTCGTCAAGCACCCTTCCTTCGCCGTCTAACACCAACACCCTCCCCTGAGGAGGAAGGCCGCCAATAGTGGCTATCCGTGCCTCCCTGGGTCCTCCTCTGGCGCGGATGGCCGATGCGATCAGGTGTGCTTGAGCATACAATGAAGCCCGCCTGGCTCCTATTATGGAGGTTTCCAGCAGGTTTGACATAAATAGCAGCAGCACCCCGAGGATCACCCAAATGACCAGAAGGTATGATAAACCCAAGTGCCACCTGACCCCCAATATCTTCTTGTTGCGCCGCAGGCGATGGTCCTCACTCACAGTAGTATCCTACTCCTCT
>JAAYGR010000064.1 GCA_012727675.1 Bacillota bacterium | reverse complement strand
GAGGTGACACCTTGGCAGTCAACAACAGCAATGTGCCCCAATCTGAACGGATCTACCAGGAATTGAAGGAAGCTATCTTGTCCGGCGAGATTGCCCCCAGCACTGTGCTAAGTCAAAATGAGCTGGCCCGGCAGTATGATGTCAGCCGGTCACCGGTTCGGGACGCTTTGAGGCGCCTGGAGCAGGAAGGTTTAGTTCAGCTGGTCCCCAAGGTGGGAGCGCTGGTTAAGGCCGATGATTTCTCCGATGCAGTAGACGTCACGGAAATCCGCAGTGTCCTGGAAGGATATGTTGCCAGGCGCCTCGCCCATTCTGTGACCTATGAAGAGCTTAAGGAGCTGAGGGCCAGTCTCCAGCTGGTGAAGGAGGCCATCGATGATGGTGATATCGAGGCCTTCTATCACCGGGAGCGGGCCCACCATGATAAACTCGCGGCCATGGTCCGGAACAAGCGGCTGGTGCGGGTACTTGAGAGTCTAGTGGATCCCCTGTGCAATCGAGCGTACTCCGCCTATGTAAGGCGTTCTCCAGAGGCCGCGGAGGTGATGTATAAGGAACACCAGGCAATCCTCGCTGCCATTGAAGAAGGAGACGGCACCAAGGCGGAGGCCTTGATGCGCAAGCATATTCAGAGGATGCATGCTGCCATGCTGCAAATGGCGGGGTATGACGGCCAGAGCATCGAGTTTTGATGAGTAGGCACTGTCTTTGAGTATTAGTGGAGGTGGGGTAGTGGCCTTAATGCGTGCATTACAAAAGAGGGCGGCGGGACCAGGTCTCGAGCTTTGTGAGGTGGAAGTACCTAAGATTCGTCCTGACCAGGTCTTGGTGAAGATCGAGGTTGCGGCCATTTGCGGTACCGATCTTCATATCTACAATTGGGATGCCTGGTCGGCTAACCGTCTTCGGCTCCCTGTAACCATCGGTCATGAATTTGCCGGCAGAATTGTCGAGGTCGGTGAGAATGTCACCGGCTTATCCGAGGGAATGCTGGTGACTGCCGAAGGGCACTTCACCTGCGGTCGCTGCTATTACTGCCGCACCGGCCAGGGTCACATCTGTGATGATGTTAAGATTCTTGGTGTAGATATCGACGGCATTTTCGCCGAATATGCGGCCATTGATGCCGAGAACATCTGGCCTCTGCCCGATGGTTTTGACCCGGCAGTGGGGGCTGTTCATGATCCTTTGGGCAATGCCGTCCACGCAGCCTATGTCCACGGCCTGACCGGAAAGAATGTCATAGTCACCGGCTGTGGTCCCATTGGACTTTTCTGTATCGCCCTTGCCCGCCAAGCAGGGGCCCGAACCATCATCGCATCAGATATGAATGAATACCGCAGAAATCTAGCTAAAGAGCTCGGTGCAGATTATGTGGTTAACGGCGGGGCCGATGATCTGAAGAGTGTTGTCCGGAGGGCCACCGGGATCGGTGCCGATGTGCTCCTGGAAATGTCTGGATCCCGCCAAGCCTTAGCCAGCGGTCTAGGGGCCCTGCGGAAGGGCGGCGCAGCAAGCCTCTTGGGAATCTTCTCCGATAATGTCAGCATGGATCTAGATGCAGTGATTTTCAATCAGTTGACGCTGCATGGGATCAACGGCCGGCGCATGTACGATACATGGTTTCAAATGCAGGCAGCTTTAGAGGCGGGATTGGATATTACCCCGGTTATCACCCATAAGTTCAAGTTTGAAGAATACGAAGAAGCCATGGCGCTTCTCAATTCCGGCCGCTGCGGCAAAGTGCTTTTGATACCTTAAGGTTATGCCCTAGTTAGAGAAAAGGGGGACATCTAAATGCTGAGTCAGCCTTTAAGTTTTGTCAAAGACGAGTTGGATGCTTTGAAAGAGGACGGATTGTATAACACTATCCGCACACTGGAAGGCCCCCAGGGTCCTTGGGTCATCATCAACGGCCAGTCGATGCTGAACTTCTGCTCCAATAATTACTTAGGTCTTGCGGCAGACCCACGGCTTAAGCAAGCCGTCCAGGAGGCTGTAGAAAAATACGGAGTAGGCCCCGGTGCTGTAAGAAGCATCGCCGGGACCATGACCCTTCACCAGAAACTCGAGGAAGCCTTAGCTAAGTTTAAGAAAGTGCCTGCTGTGATCTCGTTCCAATCGGGGTTTGCCGCCAATTTAGCGGTGATCCCAGCCTTGGTAGGGAAGGGAGATACCATCTACAGTGACAGCCTCAATCATGCCAGTATCATCGATG
>JAAYGR010000063.1 GCA_012727675.1 Bacillota bacterium | reverse complement strand
CCCCATAGCCTCGGCGATTCTCTTGGGGATGTCTGTGTTGTCATAGACGCCACCAAACAGCTCCGCCTCTGCTCCGTGGGCGGTCAGCGGCAGCATCACGGCACTGTGATCGCCTGAGCCGAAGATTACCCCCACTCGGTCGTTAAGGACATCTGTTATTCCCCTTGCCAGACTGTCAGCATTCTCAATCAGCGCGACTTCCTCTTCTGTCAGCTCAATTCCAGTGTATTTCATGACAACTCCGACGAGGTCATCGGATTCTTCGACTGCGCTGGCTATCTGGCCATATGAAGCCCTTATCTCCCGGAGGGCCAAGGGATCAAGCTGATACCCCTTACCTATGGCCAATGCGCCAGTCTCATGATCGGCCGCTACAACAACCAAAGTGTCAGGATTCTTGGCGGCAAAGGCCATTGCCTCAGCTATGGCATAGTCCAAAGCTAGAGCTTCGGTAGCCGCCCGAACAGCATCGTTATCGTGGCATGCATAGTCCACCTGACTTCCCTCAACCATGAGGAAGAATCCTTCTTCATTTTGGGCCAAGAGGTTAATGGCCTTCCTGGTCATCTCAGCCAGGCTGGGTTCCTTTGCCGGGTCTCTATCGATTTCTGGAGTCATATCTGAAGGTGTAAACAACCCGACGACAGGTAGTTCCGTGGCCAGTGCCATTTCGCTGGGAGTGTTGACTATTGTGTATCCCCTAGCGGCAAACTCGTTCATCAAATTCCGGCCGTCTTTGCGGGTGCCGCCCAGGTCTTCAGGCAGGCAGATAGCTTTGCCTCCTCCAAAGAGAACATCGACTTCGTTTTCGAGGATATCCACCATGATAGCCTCATAGTTGTTTCGGCTCTCATTGTGGGCGGCAAAGGCTGCTGGAGTAGCATGGCTGATTCTGACTGTTGCCACCAACCCGGTAGCCTTCCCTGCCTCTTTAGCTGCTTCCAATATAGTCCGGACCGGCTGTTTGTTTGCGTCCACTCCAATGGCACCATCATATGTCTTTACACCAGTTGACATGGCCGTACCCGAGGCTGCAGAATCGGTAACGTAACCATCCGCCATATGAGTTGTGTATAGTCCAACTACATCCATTTGGTTCATGACCGGCTGATGGCCTAAGTAATAATAGAGCAGCGTCCGTTGAGCCAGACCCATTCCATCACCAATAAAGAAAATCACATTTTTGGCTGTCCCCGCAGCTAGTCCAACCACAGAGGTTCCTAGCAGCATCAACACCACAAGAAACGCCACAAGTCTTTTTCTCCACCGAGACACAGCATCTCACCTCTCTCAATGTTTTATCTGACTGACTTATTCAACTCGTCTGTTCAATTTCCTTTGCCCTAGTATAAAAAAGTTACCGCTTCCCGAAGCAGAAGTCCCCATTTGTGATAAACTGATCCCGTAGCTTTTGAGCAATAAAGAGAGGCGAGATTATGGGACAAATCGAACTGATAGCGGCTGCAACCTTTGGGCTAGAATCTGTCGTTGCTCAGGAACTCCGTGATTTAGGATACAGTGACTTGATGGTAGATAACGGCAAGGTCTCCTTCACCGCAGACCTGGAGGCGATCTGCAGGACAAACCTTTGGCTGCGGACAGCAGACCGGGTGAAGATAAAGGTGGGAGAGTTCAAGGCTACTACCTTCGACGCGCTCTTTGACCAGACCCAGGCCCTGCCTTGGGGAGATTGGCTGCCGGCAAATGCCCGGTTTCCTGTTGTTGGTAAGTCTGTCAAGTCAACCCTTTACAGCGTTTCCGACTGCCAGGCAATTGTAAAGAAGGCAATTGTGGAAAGCATGAAGGAGCGGTATCACAAGGAGTGGTTCCCAGAGGATGGGCCTTTGTACAAGATTGAAGTTGCCCTATTAAAGGACATCGTCACTTTGACCATCGACACCACCGGACCTGGGCTGCATAAAAGGGGCT
>JAAYGR010000062.1 GCA_012727675.1 Bacillota bacterium | reverse complement strand
GTCCATCGATGATCTCTCTAAAGCCTCTGATGGTTTCACCCACCGGGACATAGCGCCCCGGAATGGATGTGTATTTTTCTGCAACATAGAAGGGCTGCGATAGGAAGCGCTGGACCTTTCTAGCTCTATGGACAATCAGCTTATCCTCCTCAGAGAGTTCATCGATGCCCAAGATGGCAACAATGTCCTGCAGGTCCTTATAGCGCTGCAGCAAGCTGCGCACGGCATGGGAAACCCGGTAATGCTCTGCTCCCACAATGTTTGCCTCTAGAATGCGTGAAGATGAGTTCAACGGGTCAATGGCTGGATAGATACCCTGCTCCACAATGGCCCTTGATAAAACCGTCATCACATCCAGATGGGCAAAGGTGGTGGCAGTAGCCGGGTCGGTAAAGTCGTCTGCAGGAACGTAAATGGCCTGTACAGAGGTGATGGAACCGAACTTGGTCGAAGTGATGCGCTCCTGCAGGGCACCTAGCTCAGTAGCCAAGGTCGGCTGGTAACCCACAGCACTAGGCGTCCGCCCTAGGAGAGCCGATACCTCTGAACCCGCCTGCACAAAACGAAAGATGTTGTCTATAAAGAGCAGAACATCTTGCTGCTTGACGTCTCGGAAATATTCGGCCATTGTCAAACCGGTGAGCCCCACCAGCATTCTAACTCCCGGCGGTTCGTTCATCTGACCAAATACCAGGGCCGTATTGCCGAGAACCCCTGAGTTTTTCATGTCATAATAGAGGTCATTACCCTCACGGGTACGCTCGCCTATGCCTACGAAGACAGAATAGCCGCCGTGCTCCTTGGCTATACTGTTGATGAGCTCCATAATCAAAACTGTCTTGCCTACTCCGGCACCGCCAAAGAGACCGATCTTGCCGCCTTTGGGGAAAGGGCAAAGGAGGTCGATGGCCTTGATGCCGGTTTCCAACATCTCCGGCTGCGCTACCTGTTCGGTGAACTTAGGCGGTTCCCTGTGAATTGGCCAATGCTCTGCAGCTTCGACAGGCGAATCGTAATCGATGGGCTGACCCAGGACATTAACCATGCGGCCCAGCACACCTTCTCCTACCGGTACTGAAATTGGTGCACCAGTGTCGATGGCCTCCATGCCCCGTTTCAGACCATCTGTTGGATGCATGGAGATGCAGCGCACTGTGCTGTCACCAATATGCTGCATGACCTCTAGCACGATTGTCTCCTCGCCGAAGGGCACTTCGATAGCGTTATATAGTGAAGGCAATTCCTTCTCAAAGCGAATGTCAATAACTGCACCTATTATCCTAGTGATCTTACCTGTGTTTTTGGCAGTCATGTGGTCCCACCTTTAACCTTATTCCTCAATGTTCAACATGCTGGCACTTCCCACAATCTCGCTGATTTCTTGTGTAATAGCAGCTTGCCGCCTGCGGTTGTACATGCGGGTCAAATTTCTGATCATGTCCTCAGCGTTTTTCCCAGCTGTGTCCATATTAACCATGCGGGCCGCTTCTTCGCTGGTGTGGGATTCGGAGAATGCTCTAAATAAGCTCATATGCATATAGAAGGGTATAACGTTATCAACAAACCTAGTGACATCGGGTTCATACTTGATATGATCGTCATCATCTATCTCAATGCCGCCGGTGTCTATGGGCAGCAGTCTATCTACACAGGGCTCGTAGTTTAGGACCGTCTGGAAGTGGGTGTAAACAATAAACACTTCATCCACCTCTCCCGAAAGATAAAGTTCTATAGCCCAGTTAGCAATGCTTTCAGAGCCATAATACACCTGTGCATCAGGTAAATTAGTTATGGTGCGGATTATATTCTTGCCCCGCTTCTTGAAAAAATAATGTCCTTTGGAACCCACCACCAGAATCTTTTCATTCTTCTCAGCATCCATGTGTTCCAAGGCCTTTGCCATGATACTTGCACTGTAACTTCCGGAAAATCCCCGATCACTGGTCAGTATGATATACAGGGAGTTTTGCACTTCCCGCCCTTGATAGAAGATATGGCTTCTAACCTTCTCTTGCCTGGCAAGTTCTCTTACCACCCGATTAAGCTCCTGGTAGATGGGACGTACCCCTTCTAACTGCGCCCTGGCCTTGTGCAGTTTGGTGGAGGCAATCATATACATCGCTTTGACGATCTGCTGCGTTGTGCCAACATTAGCTATTCTCTTTTTGATGTCTCGCAGCGAACTCACACCGGTACCTCCCTAATTGTAGTTGTACTCTTGCTTGACCTCAGCAATCAATCCATCAAGGGCTTGGGCAACATCCTCGGAAAGCTCGCCAGTTTCCCTGATCTCTTCCTTGACATGGGGGGCATGGGTATCGACATACTTGATAAAATCTCTTTCGAACTTCAGGACCCGCCCAACATCAATGGTATCCAGATGGTTGTTATTTAAGGCATAGAGAATCAGGACTTGTTCCTCCACCGGCATCGGTTTGTACTGAGCCTGTTTGAGGACTTCCAGAATACGCTCGCCGTGATTTAGTCGTTCCAGCGTATCTTGACTGAGGTCAGAGCCAAATTGGGAGAAGGCAGCCAGTTCTTTGTACTGGGCGTACTCAATCCGGAGCGGTCCGGCTAGTTTTTTCATGGCAGAAATCTGGGCTGAGCCTCCAACACGGGACACAGAGAATCCAGGGTTGATGGCTGGACGGACACCGTGATTGAAAAGGTCAGCTTCCAGATAGATCTGTCCATCGGTGATGGAAATAATATTGGTGGGGATGTAGGCGGAAATATCGCCTTCTTGTGTTTCCACGATAGGCAAGGCTGTGATGGTACCCCCGCCGTATTCTTCACTAAGGCACGCCGCACGCTCCAGCAGCCTGGAGTGGAGGTAGAAAATATCACCAGGATACGCTTCGCGGCCCGGTGGGCGGCGGAGAAGCAGACTAATTGCCCGATAAGCCACCGCATGCTTGGACAGGTCATCGTAGACTATCAAGACATCCTTGCCCTTATACATCCACTCTTCGGCAATGGCACAGCCGGCATAGGGAGCCAAGTACTGCAGCGGCGCAGGATCACTTGCAGTTGACAAAACCACTGTCGTGTAATCCATGGCACCGGTCTCGGCCAGCACCTTGGTTATCCGGGCCATGGTGGATGCCTTCTGTCCGATGGCAACATAGACGCAGTAGACGTCTTTGCCCTTCTGGTTGATGATGGTGTCTATGGCGATGGCTGTTTTCCCTGTCTGTCGGTCACCGATGATCAATTCCCGCTGGCCTTTTCCGATGGGTACTAGAGCATCAATGGCCTTGATACCGGTCTGCAGCGGCTGGTTTACTTCCCTGCGCATGATCACGCTGGGAGCAGGGCTCTCAATCTTCCGGTAGCCGTCTGCTGCGATGGCGCCCTTGCCGTCAATGGGTTCTCCAAGGGCGTTGACGACACGTCCCAACATGCCGTCACCCACCGGTACTTCGGCCATCCTGCCGGTCAGCTTAACCGGGTCACCTTCTTTGATGCCAGCATCGGAGCCCATGATGACAGCACCTATAGTGTCCTCATCCAGATTCAGCGCCATACCGTAAATTCCATTGGGAAATTCCAAGAGCTCGCCGCTCATGGCGCTGTACAAGCCGTGGATCTGTGCGATACCGTCACCTACCTGTATGACAGTGCCGGCTTCGGAGAAATCCAACTGGGACGAGTAGGATTT
>JAAYGR010000061.1 GCA_012727675.1 Bacillota bacterium | reverse complement strand
TTTACCGGTTCCGGCAAGGCAGTCTATGAGATTCCCTATCGCTGCTGTCTGCCGCAAGGTCTGGATAACGTACTGGTGGCAGGCAGGTGCATATCCGTAACCCATGAGGCTTTTGGATCGATACGAGTGATGGCCACCTGTATGGCTGTGGGCCAAGGAGTTGGACTTGCGGCAGCTATGGCGGTTCAGGCTGGCGGTAACACCAGGGCAGTAGACACAGATAAGCTCGTTGCTGGACTAATTGACCAAGGCCAGTTTCTGTTGAAGGAAGGGGTCACTGAACGGGTTGATCCGGAGCTTAGGATGCATCGCCAAGGTGGCTCGGGAGAAATCGCTGGTCATCACAATCCTTTTGAATCCAATTAGCGGGGAAAGGACGACTGTGTTATCGAGTTTACGGGAGGTGGCAGCTTTGCGGGCAGAAGTTGTTGTCGATTCCAGACGTCAAATAGGTAGGATCGATCCCAATATATACGGCCAATACCTGGAACATGTAGATACATCCGATGACTGCATATACAACGGTGTGTATCAGGCTGGGTCTCCCCTTTCCGATGAAGATGGCTTGCGGCTGGATGTCATTGAGGCTTCCAGAGAGATGGGTGTACCTTTGGTTCGGTGGCCAGGCGGCTGCTTTGCTGATATATATCGCTGGGAGGACGGGATTGGTCCTAAAGCTGATCGACCGGTGCGGCGTAACTGGTTTTGGTCTGGCTTAGAATGCAACCAGTTTGGAACCGATGAGTTTCTCAAGTGGTGTAATGCTGTCGGAGCCGTTCCCTATATCAACGTCAATATGGGAACGGGTACACTGGATGAGGCTATCCGGTGGTTGGATTACTGTAATGGTACGGAGCCAACAACTGAAGTACTCAAGAGGAAAAAGAACGGCCAGATGGAGCCGTACGGAGTTAAGTATTGGGGTATTGGCAACGAAACCTGGGGTGACTGGGAACCGGGTCATACTGATGCACGCACCTATGCCCATCGTTTGCGAGAGTGGGCGCAATTCTTCAAAAAAGTTGACCCCGGCGTACAGCTGTTGGGCGTAGGATCAGCGCAAGGCAATGATCCTGAATGGGATCTCGAAGTTGTAAAGACAGCCGGTGCTTTCATTGATTATCTGACTATCCATATTTACGCCCATACTACTCATCTCTATGAACCCGAGGATTACTACCCAACTGTGACTAATGCTGTTTACTTCGAAGAGCAATTAGACCAGATGGCTCAGCTGGTAAGAAGCGTTAGCGATTCACTTGATTTGTCCCACAGAATTAAGTTATCTCTTGATGAATGGAATATCCGTCACATGGACCGCCGCGAAGATGGGAGTACCTACCTGCGTAGGCGCAGCAGCCGCACCCTTAAGGATGCCCTGTTTGCAGCGGGTGTACTGCATGCCATGCACAGGTTGTGTGAGGATGTAGCTATGGCCTGCTACGTTTTTCTGGTCAATGGCAATGGAGTGATTGAGGCTAATGACCACGGTATTGTCAAGACTCCACTATTCCATGTCTTCCAGATGTATAGAAAGATGTTCAAGGGGATTGCTCTGGAAGTCGGAGAGGTTGATGTTCCCAGCTTCCTGACCCCGGTGCGGCAGGGTCGTTTCGATACTGCCAATCGGCAAGTGAAATATCTCGATGTTTCGGCATCTTTAGAAGATGGCGGCACCGTACATATTGCCCTTATCAACCGGCACCGGGACGAAAGCATTGATGTCAGCATAGCTCTGCCCGGTGGACAGCGGCCGGTAACTAGCTGGACTTTGTATCATGATGACGTTCTAGCTGCGAATGACGGCGCTGATCCTGAACAAGTTGCCTTTGTGGAGCAGGCAATGACAGAGTGGGATGGTTCTATCAAGTGCCTGCCCCATTCCATCACAGTTCTCCAATGTGTCAGCGGCTGAAGGTAGTAATACGGCCTTCTAGCGAGAGGGGGTGATTGACCAGGGTTGACGCATAAGTAATGGGTGTGTTGTGGCAGACAAGAATCTATTCAGAAGGAGACGATGGTATGCATAGGAAGCACGTTGTTGGTTTACTAACCGCGATTGTAGTGCTGCTGTTCATGTCCTTTGCGACCCATGCAGCACCGATTGAGCTGCGCTTTCTTTGGTGGGAGACTCCTCAGAGGGTAGAAAGCATACAGCGCCTGATCGATGAATACGAGAAGACTCATCCTAATGTTAAGATCACTCTAGAGTCCATTCCGTGGGATGAATATTGGCAGAAGCTTCCTGTAATGATTGCTGGGGGCCGTGCTCCTGATATCATGTTCATGGTCTCCGGTAACGTGCAGCGTTATGCCGAAATGAATGCCCTCTTGGATCTGAGAGAACCCTTTGTGTCTCAAGAGGTTATCGATGAGATGTATCCACCTCATCGGGAAATGGTCACCTATGAGGGTAAGATCACCGCTATGCCGTTTACATTGACAACAGTCACGCCCTTCTACAACAAGGATCACGCTGCAGCTGCAGGTATCGAGCCTCCTACGACGCCGGAGGAAGCTTGGACTTGGGAGGAGTTTAAGTCCGCAGCTGCTAAGATGAAGCAGGCTGCCGGTACTCCTTACGGTGTGAATCTCGGTACCAGAGACTTCTGGCTCTTGCCATACATTTATCAAAATGGTGGGGCCGTACTAAATGAAGATCGGACGGCTTCGGCAATAAACTCTCCTGAAGCAGAAGAAGCGCTAACATTTCTCCAAGACCTGGTAGTGTCGGGAATCGCCGCTTCACCTGTTGATCAGACTGCCGGAGATCTGTTCACTGCAGGATTGCTCCCAATGAACATCGGCGGCCACTGGGATATGGCAAGATTCGATACTACCATTACTGACTTCGACTACGGAGTTACATTTTTCCCACAGCGTAAGGAAGCCGGTCCGGGTTTGGGCGGCGACTTCATAGCAGTATACTCCAGGACTCCTTACCCGGCAGAAGCGGCTGACTTTGTTGTTTGGCTGACGTCAGCAGAGGCCAATGCTCAGTACATTACCGAGAATTACTACCTGTCCCCAAGGCAAGGTGCGAAGGTGGCCTACGCTAGCCGCCAGGCAGAAATGGACTTAGCACAGAAGCAGGCAGAGATGGCGTCTGTAAGACTTACAGTCGATCGGGCAATTCCCGCTTGGGATAAATTCCTACAGGTAATGCAGTCCGAATTCCATATGGTAATGATTGGAGACAAGTCAGCTGCGGACGGCTTGAAGGCCATTGAAACAGCAATCAACAAGGCACTGCAGTAATCAGGATGTGGAGGGAGGGGCAGTGTTTCACTGCCCCTTTCCAAGTCAGTCCTAAGGGAATTGGAAGTCAAGCGTTGGATATAGGCAGTTTGTTTGGAGGGCTCGGCAATGAATAAGAGCGCTAAATCATTATCTCCCATAAGAGGAAGCAGCTGGCTGCGGAATAAGCAGTATACTCCGATAGCCTTTTTGGCACCGACCCTAGTCCTTCTGTTAACTTTTGCCATCATACCGATGTTCTGGGGATTAGGTCTGGCATTTACCGAGTATCCGCTCCTTCAGCCTCCTCGCTTCATCGGTTTGGAAAATTTCCGTCGTCTCATGGATGACCCGGTTTTCTGGGCATCTTTACGCAATACTTGTTATTACATTATCGGCACTGTTCCACCGAGGATCATCTTGGGATTTGTTGTGGCATTGCTGCTAAACCAGGCCATTCTTGGACGCAATCTTTTGCGAGCGATGTTCTACTTCCCTGTGATCGCACCTTTGGTATCGGTTTCTTTGCTATGGCAGTGGATGTTTAATACCCATTTTGGCGTTATCAATAGTCTATTACGCCTGATAGGACTTGCCCCTGTCCCATGGTTAACCAGCTCCAAGTATGCCCTTACGGCGGTCATGATAATGAGTGTATGGAAGACTATCGGTTGGAATATGGTCGTTTTCCTGGCTGGGCTGCAGGGAATCTCACCATCGTACTACGAGGCTGCCCAAATTGATGGTGCAAACAGCTGGCAATGTACACGTTATATTACGTTGCCACTTTTGCGTCCCATAGTACTTCTGGCCTTGGTAATTTCCACCATCAACTCATCGAAGGTCTTTGAGCAAGTGTATATAATGACCGGTGGAGGTCCTGGGTACAGCACTATGACGCTAGTACAACAGGTCTATCATTCGGCTTTTCAAAGCTATGAAATGGGTTATGCCTCGGCGATTTCACTGGTTCTTTTCGCCATCGTGATGGTCTTGTCAGTAATCCAGTTCAAATACTTGGGGGATCGTACTGATGAATAGGATCGGGACTTTTTCAAACGGTAAAGTCAAAGTGTTAGGCCGTTACCTGGCATATACATTGCTGATCTGCACGGCGATAACCACCATCTTCCCATTTTTTTGGATGGTATCTACAGCACTGAAGCCCGATAATGAACTCTATCGATTTCCTCCTAACCTTGTTCCAAAGAAGGTAATGTGGTCAAACCTTAGTAAAGCTTGGTCCAGCGGCCCCTTTAACCGCTATCTATTCAACACGGTATTGATCACCATCATTACTACATCCATTACGTTGCTGTTGAGTTCCCTTGGTGGTGTAGCCTTTGGCAAATACAAGTTTCCAGGGCAGAAGATCTTGTTTGCAGCAATTCTTGGCGTGATGATGATTCCTCCTCAGGTTACCCTCGTCCCCAATTACCTCATCTTAAGGGGATTGCGGGCCTTGAACACTTACTGGGGAGTGATAGCCGTATCTGTTGTTAACCCATTTGGTATTTTCCTTGTAAGGCAGTACATGCAGAGCATCCCGGATGAGTTGATGGACGCGGCAAGAATTGACGGCTGCAGCGAGTGGATGACTTTCTGGAGAATTCTCCTGCCCCTAATGAAGCCGGTGCTGGGCACTTTAGCCATTTTCTCCTTTACTGATAACTGGAACTCATTTATGTGGCCTTTGATTATCATGGATAGGCAGGAGATGTACACACTCCAGGTGGGCTTAGCATTCTTCCGCGGGCAGCATATGGCATATCCTAATCTGCTCATGGCGGTGAATGTGGTGGCTATTATTCCGGTACTGGTAGTGTTCTTGCTTTTCCAGAAGTATTTCGTCCAAGGGATTCAGTTGACCGGTCTCAAGGGATAGAAGTGTTAGCCATCGTGGAAGATATGCTAGATGCTTGCAGGCAAGGTTGTGGTCGGATCTAATGGCAAACAAGGTCACCGTCCCCGCTTTGTGTAGATGGGAGGGCGATGCTGCGGTTGCGCTCGGAGCGTCGCCCTCTCCTTGCAGCCGATTAAGCCGCAGCCTTAGTCTCTCTACAGTGCCGTTGAGGTACACATAGCTTTTCTGATGTATATAGTTTAAACTTTACCTCTGGGTTCCCTGCCCGAATAGTGGGAATTGATGCGTAGCTCTGGGTTATTGGCGACGCGACTGTGTTCTTTGGGACTATATAGTCGACTCGTTGAAGGGGGAGACTGTGTCTATGGACATGGGTTGGGGCCCAAACCATGAAGGACCTGACCTTAAAACCGAAGAAGATGTATTGGACCGAGCTAGCCTTTGCAACCGATTAAATCCAACTTCCTTTGAGGCACTGGAGGTACGGTCCTTAATATGGCAACCCTTAAGGATATAGCCGAAGCAACAAATCTATCTATTAGTACTGTGTCTCGAGTGCTGAGCGGCACAGCAGACCAGATTGGGATCGCGGAAGAGACCCAGAAGCGGGTTTGGGAAGCAGCGCATAAGCTAAACTACCAGCCCAATATGGCTGCCCGGAACCTCAAGCTGGGATATCAGCCTAAATGTGTGCTGTTTCTCTACCATGAAACGGCGGGGGGTATGGGCCAAGAGCTTGTGGTGCATCCATTCTTCACACACATGCTCCGAGGTATCCATCTAAAGGTAGCAGAAAACAAGGGCTACTACCTCGCATATTTTGGTGCCGCTGAAGAAGATCGGGACCAGCTCGGGCAGCTTCTTGAGCAGACGGCAAACGGCGTGATCACCTTTGGAGCCTTACCCGGGGCCATTTGGGATGAGCTATCGAATATTGAAAAGCCTGTGGTATCCATTGAACCATATACGTCCCAAGCGAAGTACTCAATCTACGTCAATAATCACCTGGCTATATCTCAGGCTGTAGGATACTTGCGCAGCCTAGGTCATCGAAGGATCTGCTTCTTTTTCACTCCCGATGCCAACGAAGTAGGGGGGCCTATGCTTGAGCGGGTGGAGGCCTTTCAGAAGGAAGTATCGGCTACGGGAGCTGATGTTGTGGGGACAGTAAAGCACATTCCAGCGAAAGACAATGCAGTGGAGGCAGGGGTCAAAGCTGCCCTTGAAGT
>JAAYGR010000060.1 GCA_012727675.1 Bacillota bacterium | reverse complement strand
TACAGAGTCCCAGAAAGCAAGTCAACCTCTTTCTTGTAAGGAACTGCTTTGGGAGGAGGCATGAGAGTTAGATGAATCTGCGGATCATTGGAAGGAGCTCTCCCTACGCTGGGCCGGGAGAAGCAGGCATAGGGTACGTAATAGAGAATGAAGGCGGCTATATACTGCTGGAGTGCGGCAGCGGCGTCACTGCTAAGTACCTAGAACAGTATAATTTGGCCGATCGTCAGGGGGTAATAATCAGCCATCTGCATCCTGACCATTCTGCGGATCTATTTCCCCTCGGCTTCGCTATCCAGCATTCAATGATGCAGGGCTTGCGAAAGGAGCCGGTACCCCTTTACCTGCCCCCGGGGGGAGTAGAGGCCTTTAATGCTGCACTGGACTGTTTTGGGGGCTTGCAGAAACATTATGCCCAGGTCTTCAAGTACCAGGAGTATCAGCCGGGTGTCCAAATTGCTATGGGAGCCTGGAAGGTGGATTTCAATAAAGTCTATCATGGAGTGAACTGCCACGGAGTTGTGCTGGAGGGAGATAAGGGTCAGCGGCTTGGGTATACAGCAGATACCAAAATGGGACCTGAACTTGAACGGTTTTTCCAGGGGGTTGATCTACTGCTGTGTGAAGCGACTGTTGAGTCAGAGGAGCAGGCAGAGAAGACCAATCACTTGACGGCTGAAGGGGCAGGGAAGCTAGGGACAGCGGCGGGGGTAGGCCATCTAGTGCTGACCCATTTTCTGCCCGGAACCGATGGAGAAATGAAGAGACGCCGAGCGGCCCGTCACTTTTCTGGGAAGATTTCAGCTGCAGAACCAGACGCAGTATATCCTGTCGGGGGATAAATAGAGAACGGCGACAAATAGGGAGAAGGCTCTATCTGGGGCGGTAAGCGCCTTGACAGCCTGGAAGATTGTGATATAGTAAAGATTACAATTGACTATGCAAAGGCAGTGAATGGGAAGAGTAATCACCCGAGAGGGCAGATAAAGAGAGTCGGGTAAGGTGAAAGCCGATTCTGCTCTGTGGTGGTGAACATGGCCCAGGAGCCGTCATTCGAACATCCAGCGGATGATGCATAGTACTGCTGGATCAGTAGGGTGAACCGGGACCTTCTTGGTGAAGGTGAGGCGCCCGTTACAGCGCCAGGGTATGAAGGCCTCGAGAAATGCAAGCGAGAGCTGAGTACCTGGTAAGACCAATGCCGTGAGGCATTGGTGAAATCTGGGTGGTACCGCGTGAGTGATCTCTCCCGCCCCTGGTGATAATCAGGGTGCGGGAGATTTTTGGTTGTGGAGACACCTCCGCCGGTGTTGGAAGAATTTCGGAGAAAGGAAGATGAGCATATGGGTAGGAAAGGCAGGTATTACATTTCCACCCCTATCTATTATCCCAGTGATCGGCTGCACATCGGGCATGTTTATACGACTACTGTGGCCGATTGTCTAGCCCGTTGGCACCGGTTCATCGGCGATGATGTACTGTTCTTGACAGGTTCCGATGAGCACGGACAGAAAATCGAAAGAATTGCGAAGTCCCAGGGAATTGGTCCAAAGGCCTACGTCGACAAGATCGTCGACAGCTTCAAGGTCCTCTGGAAAAGGTACAATATTTCCTATGACGACTTCGTCAGAACCACTGAAGACCGCCACCGCCAGGTGGTTCAGGAGGTATTTCGCAGGATTTACGAAAAGGGAGATATTTACAAGGGGGAGTATGAGGGCTGGTACTGCACTCCTTGTGAAGCCTTTTGGGTAGAGACAAAACTGGAGGATGGGAACTGTCCCGATTGCGGCCGCCCAGTGGAGCTGGTAAAGGAAGAGAGCTACTTCTTCCGTCTATCCAATTATGCGGATCGCCTGCTTCGCCATATTGAGGAAAATCCCGAGTTTATCCAGCCGGAAAGCCGCAGGAACGAAATGATCAGTTTCATCAAGAGCGGCCTTGAGGATCTTTGTGTATCAAGAACTACCTTTGACTGGGGCATTCCCGTTCCCATGGATGATGACCATGTCATTTATGTATGGATCGATGCCCTGACCAACTATTTGACAGGTGCCGGGTTCCTACAAGATGAAGAGAAGTTCGCCCGCTACTGGCCGGCAGATCTGCACTTGGTGGGTAAGGAAATCATCCGCTTCCATACCATTATCTGGCCAATTATTCTCATGGCCCTAGACCTGCCTTTACCCAAAACGGTATTTGGACACGGCTGGCTGTTAATGGAGCATGACAAAATGTCCAAATCCAAAGGCAATGTTATAGATCCCATAGAGTTGGCCGATGAGTTTGGAGTTGACGCCGTTAGGTACTTTCTCCTGAGGGAGGTCTCCTTTGGTCAAGACGGTAATTTCTCCCGCAGAGCCCTCATCGACCGGATTAACGCGGATCTGGCCAATGACTTAGGTAATCTGCTTCACCGCAGTGTAGCGATGATTATTCGCTACCGGGATGGGGTGATTCCTGAGCCGGGGGCTTTGACCGAGCTTGAGCAGGATTTGCAGCAGCTGGCAGCTGCTACTGCAGCCGGTGTCAATGAACATATCGAAGCACTGGAGATCAATGCCGCTCTATCGGCTATATGGAGATTGATCGGCCGGGCCAATAAATACATTGACGAAGCTGAGCCGTGGACCCTCAACAAGACAGAACAAACTGAGCGGCTTGATACTGTACTCTATCATTTGGGTGAGACCCTGCGGATCCTTGCCCTGCTGGTTAAGTCCTTTATGCCTGATACCGGAGAAAAGATTTGGGCCCAGCTGGGAATAAGCGAGTCCATCGAATCCTGCCGGTTTGAGAATACGGCCTGGGGCGGTTTGGAGGCTGGAACCAAGGTGGTCAAAGGCGATCCAATTTTCCCCAGGATTGATCTAGACAAATTAGCAGAAGCAGAGGAGGCATCCGGCGTGGTGGAAGCTAAGCAAGAAACTGCCGAGCAAGCTGTCGAGAAAAAGGCAGAAAAACCCCAAGTGTCCATTGAAGATTTTGCAAAACTTGATTTGAGGGTAGCAGAGGTTAAAGCCGCCGAACCTGTTCCGGGAGCAGACCGCCTACTGAAATTGACAGTAACCATTGGTGAAGAAGAGCGGCAGATCGTTGCCGGTATTGCCCAGCATTACACTCCGGATGAGATGGTGGGCAAACGGATTGTGGTCGTAGCCAATCTCAAACCGGCTAAGCTGAGAGGAGTTCTGTCTGAGGGAATGCTCCTGGCAGCCTCCACCAAAGACGGTTTAGGGCTTGTGACGGTGGAAAGGGATCTACCCAGCGGAGCCCAGGTCAAATAATGGGTGGTGTCATGGAACTCATCGATACGCACTGTCATCTCAATGACGATCGGTTTGAAAGCGATCTCCCCCAGGTGATCCAGCGGGCCAGAACTGCCGGAGTGGCTGAGCTAATTAACATAGGCTATGATCTGGTTTCTTCCCGAAAGGCAATTAAGCAAGCACGGTTGTACCCGGGTTTGAAAACCACGGTGGGCATTCATCCCCATGATGCCAGCACCGCCACTGATGCCGTCTTGGATGAATTGGCTAAGCTCGCTTCTGCCGAATCGGTGGTGGCCATCGGGGAGACCGGATTAGACTATTATTATGACAACTCACCGAGGGACGTGCAGCAGCTGGCCTTTCGCCGCCAGATGGAGCTGGCAAAGGACCTGGGTCTACCGGTGGTAATTCACAGCAGAGATGCTACCCAAGATACCCTGGAGATTCTAAAGGAGTTTGCTCCTGTGCGGGGCATTATGCACTGTTTTTCCGGTAGCTGGGAGACAGCGGAGCTCTGTATGAATATGGGCCTGTATATTGCCTTTGGGGGCGCGATCACCTTCAAGAATGCCAGCCGTCTGCGGGGGGTAGCAGGCAGGGTGCCCTTGGAGCGAATTGTACTGGAGACCGACTGCCCATACTTGAGCCCAGAGCCCCACCGGGGAAGGCGCAATGAACCGGCTTACTTGGTGTATGTTCTCGCAAGACTGGCAGAGATAAAGCAGGTTAGTAAGGCTGAGGCTGCTGAGATAACCACAGCCAATGCTAGGGCTGTTTTTGGGCTTTAGTTTGGGAATGAGATGGGTTTCCCTTGGAGAGGCACTGCAGCGGATAGTAAGGCCAATCGGGGATGGCAGCACTGGATGAAGTGCACCGTCCCCGATCATTTTCTATCATTACAAGGCGAGGATCATGCCGACTACTCCCCCCAGCAAGATGAGGAGAACGCTGTTGAGCTCAGTCTTGGTGATTAAGAGAAAAGAAACCAGGGCTAAAACCATCCTTCTAAAGTCGACAAGGGCCACCGGCAGGATGTATAAGCCCGCACAGGTAATAAGCACGACTACTGCGACATGAATGCCTGACATAGCCCGATCTACCAAAGGATGATTGCGGTAGCGGGCAAGAAAATGTAGGAGCAGAAAGACCAGGATTATGGACGGTGCAATGACCGACAGTGTCGCCAGTGCTCCTCCCAAAAGTCCGAAGAAGCGGTGACCGACAAAGGTAGCAGAATTTACCGCGATGGGCCCCGGCGTCATCTCCGATACAGCTACGATATCCAGGAATTCCTCTGAACTGAGCCATCCCGGCCCGATCAGTTCCCGTTCGAGGAGGGGAATCATGGCATAGCCGCCTCCCCAGGCTACACAACCGATCTTGAAGAAGGTAAGACAAAGACGAAGTATACTCACAGCAGCTCTGTTTCCCCCTTTCTGTAACGCCGCTCAACGCGCGAACAGTATACCGGCACCGGCAGCTGCCAAGACTACAACTACAGGGTGGATGTTGAGAAATAGAATCGCCCCGAGCCCAACAAAGACAGCGGCCCATTTCCACGGGGCGTCCAAGTTGCGGCGGCCGATCCGCATAACAGCAGCAAATATGAGGCTGACAACTACAACGTGGGCTCCCCGGAGGAAATGATGTACCATTGGCAGATCGGAGAACCTACCAAAGGCAGCAGCAATGACAGAGATCACCAGATATGAAGGCAGCACAACTCCCAATGTTGCTGTTAGGGCGCCCACGGCTCCCCGTACTTTGTGGCCGGTAAACAAGGCTACATTGACGGCAATGGCGCCGGGAAGGAACTGGGCTCCGGCTACTGCATCCATGAAATCCGAAGGTTCAACCCACTTATGCCGCTGTACCAGCTCCTGCTCAATTAGAGAAATCATGGCATACCCGCCTCCGAAGGTGAAGGCTCCGATCTTGAAGAAAGTCCAGAAAATGGTCAAGAGACTGGGCAGCGAAGCTGCAACCGCTGCCTCTTGGGAAGCAGAGTCTGCTGGCATCATGGTTTTCATAAAGAATCCTCTTTCTAGTCCAATAATTGCTTTTTGGGTTCTCCACCGCCTTGTACGGTTGTAATCACAGTACGGCCTCAGCCTATCAAAAAGAAGATCCCAGGTCAAGCAAGCAGCCCTTGATTTTCACCAGGTGTCTGGATATAATAATAGATACAGGCGGATGTGGCCTAGTGGTAGGGCATCGGCTTCCCAAGCCGAGGATCGCGGGTTCGAATCCCGTCATCCGCTCCATTTTTATTTGCCGGCGTAGCTCAATCGGCAGAGCGGCGCATTCGTAAT
>JAAYGR010000059.1 GCA_012727675.1 Bacillota bacterium | reverse complement strand
CTAAGCTGGATGGTCAGCTATTGACAGCCACTTTGCCGAAAGCGTCTTGGAATGTGATCCGTTTCAGGAAGGGTTGATATGGGGGAGCTAGATAATCAAACAAAGGGCCAGCCTGGGAGCTGGCCCTTTAGCATGGCTTTTCACCTCAACATTATTCCACCACAAGGCGAGGGTAAATAGACTCTTGGAATGCTAAATATTCCTTCTGTCTGAACGGGGTTATAGGGTCCTTTTCTTTACCCATGCTGCTCACAAAAGCTTCTATAATGCGGGGATCGAACTGTGTTCCTGCTTGTTTTTGCAGCTCTGCCAGTGCCTCTTCATGGGTCAAGCTGCTTCTATACGGCCTAAAGCTGACCATTGCATCGTAGGCATCGGCTACAGCCACAATTCTAGCGTTCAAAGGTATTTCCTCGCCCTTTAGCCCCCTGGGATATCCTTTTCCATCCCATCGCTCGTGGTGCGTAAGGACGGAGGCGGCGATGGAGGACATGCCGGGTATGAAGTTCAGCAGACGGTATCCCACTACTGGGTGCCGTTGTATGTTCTTCCATTCTCTTTCATCTAGCCTAGCAGCCTTGTTAAGGATAGCCTCATCGACAACGATCTTACCTATATCATGGAGCAGACCGGTGAGTTCAAGCTCTTCAAGCTCCAGATTGCTAAGCCCCAGGGATCTGCCTATACTCAGACACAGTTCAGCTACCCTCTCGGAGTGCTGCTCTTCCCGGGGGTTTTTCTCGAATAGAGTATTGATCAAAGTAATGATTATTTGATTGTGAGTATTGGATTCAAGGGGAGACGATTGGCGATAGCGCCTCTGAGATGTCTGGTTGCTGGCTGTTCCGCTTAACCTCATCTCGCCCCACAGAATAGTAGATAGAATAATAGCCACCAAAATCAACCACTGCAATTCCATTTGAGACTTACCCTCTCTGTTTGGTTTTCGGGAATCGAGAACGCAGCCATACTTATAAGTAACCTACCTGGTTATTAGTATCTCCATCAAGATAGCGGGGACTTCTGTCATTTGCTATAATGACTTGTTATCATAATTTATCAGGCTTTTTAGGATTTCTCGATACACACATGGCAAATTATACCATCGAGGTAGGGGGTGGTCAAACCCTTTGATGAAAAAGCTACAGAAGGTTCACATCAACACAAAATGTAGACTGGGCAATATGTCACGAAAGTGTTAAGATAGAGCAAGACATATCAAACCTAAGGGATGAGGGGAAAAACGGACCATGGTAAGATCTAACCCATTAGTCAAAACACTGCTTACTTTGAAGGGAAATGCCCGGGCTTGCGTTTGGACAGAGCCGCTTTTTTCTATTCCTTGGCAGTTATATACACCGTATATTGCCTTGTACCAGGTTGCCTTGGGCCTTTCCGAAAGGCAAATCGGGCTGATTGCCAGTGTCAGCATGTTTGTGCAGGTGTTCTCTGCCTCAGTCAGCGGGATTATCACAGATAAACTGGGGCGGAAAAAGGCAACCCACCTATTTGATATCATCGCGTGGAGCATCCCGTGCCTGATCTGGGCTTTCTCCCAGAACTTCACCCATTTTTTGATCGCAGCGGTGATCAACGGCCTGTGGAGAGTTGCGGGAAATTCCTGGAACTGTCTGCTGGTGGAGGATACCGATGAACGACAGTTGGTCCATGTGTTTTCATGGATTAACATATCGGGACTGTTGGCAGCCTTGGCGGCACCGTTGGCTGGGGTCTTTATTGTCCGCTACGGTCTTGTGCCAACGGTTCGGGGGCTTTATCTTTTGGCGTTTGTCATGATGACGGTGAAATTTCAACTCCTTGATATGCTTGCGGAGGAGACCCAGCGGGGCAAAATCCGGATGCAGGAAACAGCAGGAGTCAGCCCTTGGACAATGCTGACTCAATACAGCGGGGTATGGCAGAAGGTTATCCATACACCCCAGACCTTGGTGGCCCTGGGGGTTATGGTTGTCCTCAACATTTGCATCATGGTCAACACCAACTTCTGGGGCATTTTGCTTACCCAAAGACTCCAGATACCCAATCAGTATATTTCTGTATTCCCCTTCGCCAAGGCCGTGGTAATGCTGGCTTTTTACTTTGTTATCATTCCCAGGCTTGATCCGCTGAAGTTCAGGCGGCCCATGCTGACTGGTTTTCTCCTTTTTGTAGCCAGTCAGGCAGTCTTGATTTCCGCTCCCGTGCTGGGATACGGATTTCTATTGGTCAGCATTGCACTAGAGGCCTGCAGCTTGGCTCTGCTCCAGCCTTTCATGGACACATTGGTGGTTGTCTCGGTCGATCCGGTGGAGCGGGCAAGGATAGTCTCCATCCTCCATGTGACCATGCTGCTCCTCAGCACACCCTTCGGCTGGCTGGCGGGCAATGCCGCTGCGCTGGATCATAGGCTGCCCTTTGTGATTAACATCGGCCTGCTGATCCTAGGCTTCATCCTCGTGCTCCGTCGGGGCAGTGAGGCGGGGCACCGGGATGCGGCTCCAGCTGCCCAGTGATAAGTTCGGTGAGGGGGGCAAGATGCTCAGGCATTCTTGCCCCCTACCAAGGTAACTGGATCAGGGATACTAGCGGTGTCTAGGGGTTATTGTTCATTGGCGATTTTGCTCAAGAACCATTCTCCGCATTGTAGGGCCTTGCGCGGACAGCATGAGCGCTTTCTCCAGAAGAACAATAGTCTCCTGGGCAATACTGTGCCTTTCTATCTCGGCTCCCTTGACGAGAGCTTGATATATCTGGTCTGGCTCTCCTGTACTTGCAGGGATGGCATTGGACCTATCCCTCCATGCGAGAAATTGGCACATTCATTGTAGATAGCTGCGCAGCGCATGTAATATGCGTGTACAATTCATTCTTCTAAATCGTCCACTGGTTATGAATCACACCCACTAGATACCAATCACCCTCAAGCTCCTCAAAAGCCAGCCGCAGACTCTGCCAGTCCATTCCACCGTATTGGGGATCAAGTCCGGAAAAATGGTATTCCACGATGATGGCATCGGGGTAGACTTCAAACTGATTCTCCAGGGTATTGCCGACTCCTAAGGTTTCGTTGTAGCTTACATTCTCAGCATTGATGAAGTCAGCTGTGTAAACAAACTCATCGAAATACTCCCGGGGCGTTAGCTCGATGGGAAAGCCTGTTCCATCGTAGTGGCCCCAGGTGTACGTTGTGTCATCTTCCTCAAATGCCCTCACCTGTTCAGGGGAAAACACCAAATCTCCATTCTCGGAAACATCAACATAGGAATAGGGGGAGAACCTCACCCCGGAAGGATGCACCCGCTCTGCAAGGGCAGCGAAATCCCGCTCTTTAATGATCTTTAGTGCCTCCGTTGCCCGCTCTTCAATGATGCGCTTGGCATCTATGGGAGGAAGCTGGGATGCGGGTAGAGCAGCCTTTTTTCTAGGTTCTTCCGCCCTTTGTTCTTCATTACTAGGTCTTTCGTCCGGCGACCTATCCAGCAAGCCCTGTACACAGGCAGAAAGGGTTAGGATAAGAAGCAGCGCCAGCAGCAACAGTAATACTCGCCTAGTCTTCATGGGAACCTCCTGATTACTTTTAGGTGAATGTAATCCTCCCTCTTAAGTATGGTTAAGTACAGACAGGATTAAACCTGTCGATATAGAATCAGGATGAAAACTTATGGTGGTGGTGCAGCGATGGGAATAATCCTAGAAACCCCGAGGCTGATCCTACGGGAGTTTGTCTTGGATGATTGGCGGGCAGTGCACGAGTATGCCTCCGATCCAGAGGTTACCCGCTACATGGGATGGGGCCCTAATGATGAGGCGGCCAGTCAGCATTTTGTGGCGACGGTGGTTGCCAAACGAAAGGAGGAGCCGAGAGGCGTCTATGACTTGGCAGTTACCTTACGGGACAGTGGGATGCTGATTGGCGGCTGCGGCATATACCGCAAGGGATTTGGCGAGGGAGAGTTGGGATACTGCCTGCACCGCAGCTATTGGAATCAAGGCTACGGCACAGAGGCGGCAGGAGCTCTCTTGGAATGGGCTTTCACCGCGGGCGGATTTCACCGGATCTATGCTAGATGCCACCCCCTCAATATCGGATCTTCTAGGGTGATGGAAAAGAACGGTATGAAGAAAGAAGGGCGCCTCCGGGACCATATGTACAAAGACGGCCAGTGGTCTGATGCACTGATCTACGCTATCCTGGAGAATGAGTGGCGGGAGCTCTCGGGAAAGGGCTGTGGATAGAAAAAATGAGTAACCTGGGGCCGGTGCACTACTCCGGCCCTATTAGATATCCAGTGCCGGCGTTTTGGTATTAGCCTCCACCAGCTTGGCGTAAAGACCGCCTTGGGCAACAAGCTCCTCATGCCTGCCCTGTTCGACGATCTCGCCCTCATGGAGGACGATGATCTTATCTGCATTGCGGATGGTGGACAGGCGATGGGCAATGACGATGGTGGTGCGGCCTTTGATCAAGTTCTGCAAAGCCGCGGTGATTTGCGCCTCGGTCT
>JAAYGR010000314.1 GCA_012727675.1 Bacillota bacterium | reverse complement strand
TAGGTGCTCCCCGGCAGGAGCTCTGGCTGGCTGAGCATCAGAGGGAGCTGGCTGTTCCCGTGGCGGGTGGGGTCGGGGGCAGCTTTGATGTATGGGCAGGACGGGTCAAGCGGGCACCGGCCTGGATGGGAGATGCTGGGTTGGAATGGTTGTTTCGGCTGATAATCCAGCCCCGGCGGGCCCGGCGAATGCTGGCTCTGCCCAGGTTTGTTCAGCAGGTTCTAAGGTGTAAGTATACCGGCAGGTGTGCAGGGAAGTAGGTGAAGCAATGTCCCGGTGGCAGCGGATAGGTTATGAATACATTATGATCACCCTTGGGGTAGTTCTCACTGCCCTAGGATACAACTGGTTCTTGATTCCCAACAAAATTGCTGCTGGCGGCGTCAGCGGTATTGGTACTGTGTTCCACTATCTGTGGGGCTGGCCCGTTGGTGTTGTCATGCTGTCTCTCAATATTCCCCTGTTCTTGGCTGTGACCTATATCTTGGGGCCGAAATTCGGGGTAAAGAGCGTCTACGGCGCAGTATCACTGTCTGTGCTGGTTGACGTATTGGCAATAGTTACCGGTCCAGTCACGACCGATCCCCTGCTGGCCGCTATCTACGGCGGGGTTTTCGTAGGAATCGGTATCGGTATCACCATGCGGTTTCAGGGCTCTACCGGCGGGACTGACCTCGGGGCACTGCTCCTCAACCATTTCATTGATGTACGTCTAGGGCAGGCTGTGCTGGTCATTGATGCCTGCATAATTGCCTTGGCAGGTTTGGTTTTCGGTCCAGAGCTGGGGCTCTATGCCTTTCTTGCCTTGGTGGTGTCCTCAAGGGCCATTGATTTAGTGCAGGAAGGAACGGGTTACAATAAAGCAGCGTACATCATTTCCCAGTATCCAGAGGAGATCGCCCGGGAGATCATGGACCGGCTGGACCGGGGAGTGACATCGCTCCACGGAACCGGGATGTTTACCAGGAGCGACCGGCAGGTACTTATGGTGATCGTCAGCCGCCGGGAGGTGGGTGCTGTCAAGGACTTGGTGCGGGAGATAGACCCCAGGGCTTTTTTGGTCATTAGTGATGTGCGGGAGGTATTAGGGGAAGGTTTTAAGGGCATGTAGATTGCCGGCAGGAAAAGTATACTAGCCAGAGGAATAGAAGGAAGAGCAGGAAGTGAAGGAGTGATAACATGGCCAGCGCTGATGAGCAGTTAGTAAGAGAATTAGCGAGACAGGCTACAGTATTAAGAAAACATGTCATCGAGATGCTGGGAGAAGCTGGTTCCGGACATCCGGGCGGTTCACTCTCGGCGGCAGATATTGTGACGGTGCTGTACTGGCATGAGATGAACATCGATCCAGCAAGGCCCGATTGGCCGGATCGGGATCGATTTGTCCTTTCCAAAGGACATGCAGCGCCTATTCTCTACGCCGCATTGGCAGAAAAGGGTTACTTCCCAGTGGAAGACCTGAAAACCCTGCGTAAGCTCGGCAGTCACCTCCAGGGACATCCGGACAGCACCAAGACCCCTGGGGTTGAAGTTCCCACCGGTTCCCTGGGTCAAGGTCTGTCTATAGCAAACGGCATGGCCTTAGCGGCCAAGATGGACGGCCGGGATTACAGGGTATATGCCTTGCTTGGTGATGGCGAGATAGAGGAAGGCATGATCTGGGAAGCAGCTATGACAGCGGCTCACTATAAGTTGGATAATCTGGTTGCCATCGTTGATAACAACAATCTTCAAATTGATGGAGATGTCCGGGACGTCATGGGCGTCGATGGTATTGCTGAGCGTTTCCGCAGCTTTGGTTGGTACGCCATAGATATTGACGGTCACTGCATAAGCCAGATCATTGCGGCTCTGCGCCTCGCCAGAGGCATAAAAGGAAAGCCGACTGTGATCGTTGCCCATACAGTGAAGGGTAAAGGTGTTTCCTTTATGGAGAATCAGGTGGGTTGGCATGGCAATGCCCCCTCCAAGGAACAG
>JAAYGR010000313.1 GCA_012727675.1 Bacillota bacterium | reverse complement strand
GGTATAGCTGAATACTTCGGTATCGATGCGACGGTGGTCCGGCTTCTGTGGACAATGCTGTCACTGCTGACCATCTGGCCCGGCATCGTGGCATATATTTTGGCCTGGATCATCGTGCCGGCGGATACCAGGTATTAGCCTGCTCCCACCGGTAAGTCGAGGTGTCTTTCGGTAATACTATGGTACTGATGGGGACATGGCATGGGCTCACCCTTTAGGGTGCCCATACATATGCTAGGTCCTGGGAGGGAGGCCGGTGTGTCCAGTGTATTATGAGTATTATTCAGCCGGCTATCGGCGGCGCAGTTGGGTGGCTCGATGGCTCGTCAATGCCATAGGACTGTTGGTTACAGCTGCCGTTATACCAGGTATTGAGGTGAAGAGTGTCTTTACCGCCCTGCTGGCGGCAGCTGTTATGGGAGTAGTTAACGCCTTTGTGCGTCCAGTGTTCTTAATCTTGACACTGCCCCTTAACCTTCTCACCTTAGGGTTGTTTACATTCGTTCTAAATGGTCTGATGCTGCTGTTGGCAGCTGTCTTCGTGCCTGGGTTCACTGTGTCTGGACTGTTGGCATCTATTTTTGGAGCTTTACTGCTGAGCATTGTGAGCAGTATCATGACACGGGTGGTACGGGCGTAACATGGAAAACAAGGGTGCAGCACCAAGAATCTGCGCAGCTAGATAGATGATTGCCGAGCCGCCAAGAACACGGCCCGGCATTTTTGTTGTACTATATTTGGTAGGGATATTATACTCAAGTGGAGAAGAAACCCGTGCTGCCCAGATTATGGAAAGGGGCAGGCCCCAAGAAAGCTGCAGTTGACCCAGTATTGAACGAGGAAACGGCTTGCCGGACAGCTGGGGAGGCTGGAATAAATATAGGAGGGACACAATGGCTATTAGACTTGTTGCTGTTGACATAGATGATACATTGATTACCGATGAGCTAATCATTCCCGAAAGGGTTAAGGAAGCTATAGCATCAGCTAGAGCCCAAGAAGTAAAGGTAGTACTGGCTACCGGCAGGATGTTGTCTTCTACAGTTTCTTTTGCCCGGGAGTTGGGGCTGAAGGAGCCGTTGATCTGCTATAACGGAGCCCTGATTCAGGGTGTCGATGATGAGCAGCCCATCATCCATCATCCGGTGTCTCTTGATCTAGCCAGGGAAATTGTAGCTTTAGGTCAAGAGGAAGGTCTGCATGTCAACGTGTATCTGGATGAGAAGATGTACGTGAAGGAGATCAATGAGTACACGGAATTCTATTCCTCCTTCACCAAGGCCGTCGCCCATCCGGTAGGAGACCTGCTGGCCTTTATGGACAGGCCCCCCACTAAGCTCCTTTATGTCTGTGAACCGGAAGTTGCCGAGAAGTGGCGGCTTGCCCTAAAGGAGCGCTATCAAGGTCGGCTTGAGGTATTTCGCTCTAAGCCCCAGTATGTTGAGTTTACAGCTCTGGGAGTATCTAAGGGGGCGGCCCTCGAAGAGCTGGCAGAGCTTTATGATATAAAGCAGGCAGAAGTGATGGCCATCGGCGACAGCTTCAATGATATCCCCATGCTGGAGTGGGCAGGGATCGGGGTGGCTGTAGCTAATGCTCCCGAGATTGTGCGTTCCAAAGCCGATTACGTAACGCTCTCCAACGAAGAAGGCGGAGTAGCAGAAGCCATCAACCGTTTTGTCCTAAGCTAAAGTACCAGCACTTTGCAATCCAAGTCTCTACAACGGCACCTCTAACGGCTGCCGTTTTTTGTTTTCCACCCCAAAAAGTGATGGATAAACGCCGGCAGGATTGAGAAGTGCGGGAGCGAATAAGGGTAAATGTCCTGATAACACATGTAAGTCATGCGCCGTTTGCTGAGGGAGAAAACAGAGCCGGTATAGGATGCAGGAAGTAGAAAAACAGGAAACACTTACACCCTGAAATCCGGCAGGAACCTTTGGCAGAAAGGCGAAGTCAGCAGTGTAAGGTGATGGACCACAGAGTCTATCACCGGGAGACTGACTGATATGAGTCAGGACACCCAAGCAAGTCATTAAGTTTTATCATCTGGCCCAAAAGGTTGGGCAGGGAGTGAGGAAGGAGGTGAAAGAACCCTAAGTGCCCTGTTCGGCTGGGGTTGGGTGGTAGAAGACGCAGCATCAGACACAGCCAGGGTGGAATCCGGTGAGGAAACATGGAAACTCTCAGGAGACCCCCCGTAACGCACTAGAAGATGCAGTCCATGCAGTAAAAACTGTTGCAATCACAACAAAAACCAAGAAAAACTAAGTAAAACTTAGGGGGATAAAAACAGATGAGGAAAACAATTATAGCTCTTATCGCAGCACTAGCGCTCGTAGTAGCAGCCCCGGCTATGGCAGCTGAGATTAATCTCGGCGGCTCGCTGGAAACCCGCTTTAACTTTAGGCCCGAGGATAGTAACGAGCCCTGGAAAGACTGGGGTATTGAAGCTGACAACGGTCTATCCATGAAGCTGGATGTCAACTCCGGCGACAAAATCCGCGTAGGTCTCGAGTTTGGCACCGCCGAGGTTGGACTGGACGAG